>JBJMLT010000052.1:0-11451 GCA_045805165.1 Flavisolibacter sp. | reverse complement strand
TTCCTTAAGCATGAATACATCTCTGAATTAAAGAATATACCTTCCCAAACTAAACCCAATTGGGGTAAAATGACCTTTCAACAGATGCTTGAGCACATGAGCGATTTTTTGAGAATTGCTTCCGGCAAAACTGTTTACACTGATGTTATTACTCCTGAAGAACGATTACCCAGGATGCGTGAATTTATTATGAGTGATAAACCTTTTCGTGAAAACACACTAAATCCTATGTTATCGGAAATTCCTGCGCCTGTAATTAATGAATCGGTTGAAATTGCATTGGATGAACTTCAGGAGGAACTGAATTATTTCTTTGATGTTTTTGAAAAGAACAATTTAAAGGTTACACGCAATCCCATCTTTGGCGATCTTAATTATGAGGAAAATGTGGCATTAGTTTACAAGCATGCTGTTCATCATTTAAGGCAATTTAGTGAAGCGAATAGGTAATATTAGTAGTATAAGTAGTAATAGTAGTATAAGTAGTAATAGTAGTAATAGTAGTATACATGGAATTAAATTGTATTAATTAATTTGCAATTCTTATTCCGTACAAATGCATAAAACATTTAATGGTTTTGAAAGCTTGGATGTATATAAATCTTCAAGAGCTTTTAGAATAAAAATCTCACAATTAGTTAAACACTTTCCTTCAGATGAAAAGTATTTATTAAGATCACAGATTATTCGAAGTTCCAGATCTATTGCAGCAAACATAGCTGAAGGTTATGGAAGGTTCTATTATAAGGAGTTTATTCAATTTTGCAGGCAAGGGAGAGGCTCCTTAACTGAAACACTGGAACATTTAATATGCGCCTTTGATGAAGGTTATATAAATGAACAACAATTAAATTTGATAAAGGTTGACTATTAAAATGTTCTTCGTCTAATAAATGGCTTTATTAATTATCTTTTAAAACAATCCGAACTTCCAGCTAAAGAAAAACATTTCCAACATACTACTAATACTACCATTACTACAAATACTACTAATAACAATGAATAAACTACGCAATTATATTACCGGCAAGTGGATAGAAGGAGACGGAGACGGACAATTGCTTCTGGATGCCGTTACCGGTGAACCTGTTGCTTCGGCTACTACAAAGGGACTTGATTTTAAATCCATTCTTACCTATGCACGTGACATTGGTAATCCTGCCCTTCGCAAAATGACATTTCACGAAAGAGGAAGAATGCTTAAAGCATTAGCCAATTATTTATTAAGTAAGAAGGAAAAGTTTTATTCCATCAGTTATCATACCGGCGCCACTAAAGCAGATAGCTGGATCGATATAGAAGGAGGAATTGGCAATCTTTTCAGTAACGCTTCCCTTCGAAGAAAATTTCCTGATCTTCCTTATTGCACCGATGGCGATCCTGTAGGGTTAAGCAAATCGGGTACATTCATGGCACATCACCTCCTGGTTCCAAAAGAAGGAGCCGCAGTTCATATAAATGCTTACAATTTTCCGGTATGGGGAATGCTTGAAAAATGTGCAGTTAACTGGCTGGCTGGTGTTCCTGCAGTAATAAAGCCTGCTACCATAACCTCTTATTTAACTGAAGCTGTTGTTAAGGAAATTATTGCTTCCGGTATATTGCCGGAGGGTGCCATTCAATTAATATGCGGTAGCGCTGGCGACCTGCTTAATTATGTTACGGCACAGGATGTAGTCACATTTACCGGATCAAAGTCAACGGGACTCCTTTTAAAATCCAACCCTGTACTATTAGATCAAAGTGTTCCATTTAATATGGAAGCTGATTCTTTGAATTGCATTGTATTGGGCACAGATGTAAAACCAGGAAGCATTGAATGGGATATTTTTATAAAAGAAGTTAGAAAAGAAATAACGGTAAAGGCGGGACAAAAATGTACTGCTATCAGAAGAATTTTTGTTCCGGAAAATGTACTGGAAGAAGCTTCTAATGCAATAGGGAAATCTTTATCTCAAACTGTTATTTGTAATCCGAATAATGATAAAGTTAGAATGGGTCCCTTAGCAGGGCTAGGCCAGAGAAATGAAGTGAAGTCTAACATAACCAAATTACTCGCCGGATCACAAATCGTTTATGGTACGTTCGATAGCATTTCTCTTGTTGATGCAGATGAAATAAAAGGAGCTTTTCTTTCTCCTGTTCTATTGTTGAATCAACACCCTTTTGAATCAGAAGCAGTTCATGAAATAGAATGCTTTGGTCCTGTTAGCACGATCATGCCTTATAAACATATACAGGACGCAATTGCTTTAGCTAAAAAAGGAAAAGGCTCTTTATGCTGCAGCATTGTAACAGCAGATGATAGACTGGCTACTGAATTTGCCGTGGGAGCTGCTACTCATCATGGTCGTATACTTATTCTGAACAGCGAGAACGCAAAAGACAGTACAGGGCATGGGTCGCCATTGCCCATGCTTATTCATGGCGGGCCTGGCAGGGCGGGAGGAGGTGAAGAAATGGGAGGCATCAGAGGAGTGAAACATTATATGCAGAGAGTAGCTATACAGGGAACTCCTACAACTATAACTGCAATAACAAAATCTTTTCAGCCTAATGCAAAGGGAATTATTTCTTCGGTACACCCTTTCAGAAAATATTATGAAGAGCTTCAGGTAGGAGATCAGCTTATTACACCAAAAAGAAAGATCACAAGTGAAGACATCAATGCTTTTGCTGATTTGAGCGGTGATCATTTTTATGCACATAAATTAAATACTGACTTTAATGGTACAATGTTCGACAGGCAGGTAGCACATGGATATTTTGTGCTAAGTGCCGCAGCCGGATTATTTGTTGATGGCAGCGAAAAAGGTCCTGTATTATTAAACTATGGCATTGATGAATTAAGATTTACCAGGCCTGTATATCCGGGTTCTGAAATATATGTCCGGTTTACATGTAAAGAAAAAATCCCTCAGGATCCCAAAGATGAAAATGATATTCCCAAAGGAATAGTAAAATGGCTGGTTGAAATATTGGATGAGTCCAACGAACATGCAGGAATAGGAACTATATTGACTATGGTAGCTAAGAGATAAAGGTTTGGAAAGAGATAAAGAGGGAGTATTTCCTAAAGACAGATAAAGATTTAAATTATACACTATGGAAATGAATGATCTGACTGGCATTGTTTTAGACTCATGCATAAGGATCATTCTAAAATTGGCCTAGGTTGTTTTGAAAAAGTGTATGAAGAAGCATTACATTATGAATTGTATAATAGAGGATTATACATAGAAAGACAATTTTTAATGCCTATTGAATATGAAACTCTATATATTGATAATGCGTATAAAATTGATTTATTAGTAGAAAACAAATTAGCTATAGAAATTAAATCTGTTGAACAACTTGCCCCAGTTCATTATAAGCAGCTCATTACCTATCTAAAATTGTTGAAAATTAAAAATGGATTATTACTGAACTTTAATATTGAATGGATGAAAGATGGATTCAAAAGAGTATTTAATAACGAAGGATATTAATTTTTTTAACCTTCTAATCTTTATTTCTTAAAAATGATATGGGGAAAGTGGAATATTATTGAACTTTAAAAAAGAAAAAAGCTGTTGAATTAGAAAACATAATAATGTTGGAGATATTCTCTTTCTCTCTTTTCAAACCTTTATCTCTTAGTCATGAAAAATAGAAAAACTATAATGTTGGAGATATCCTCTTTTTCTCTTTTCAAACCTTTTATCTCTTAGCCATGAAAATTAATAATTACCCTTTTTCTCTTTTCAAACCTTTTATCTCTTAGCAATATGAAAGATATCATTAACGGCTACGTCGATTCAGAAACACATAATGGAATAACGACAATTGAATTTTTTCATCCGCAAAGCAATTCTCTTCCACATCGCTTACTTGAAGATCTGGCAAATGAGATACATGCCATGGGTCTGGAAGAAAGTACTAAAGTGATCATACTTCGCTCTGGTGGTGAAAAAGCATTTTGCGCAGGCGCCTCATTTGATGAGCTGACAAGAATAGATACCGAAAAGAAAGGCTTTGATTTTTTCAGTGGATTTGCTGATGTCATTAATGCTATGCGTAAATGTTCTAAGCTGATCATTGGAAGAATTCATGGTAAGTGTGTGGGCGGAGGTGTTGGATTGGCAGCAGCCGTAGATTATGCCATCGCTACTGAAAGTGCACAGATCAAATTAAGTGAATTAGCAATTGGAATAGGGCCGTTTGTAGTGGGTCCGGCAGTCGCACGCAAGATTGGACTCTCCTGCTATATGCAACTGGCTATAGATGCTACCATGTGGAGAAATACAGACTGGGCCAGAAGAAGAGGCCTTTTTTCTGAAGTTCATTCTACGGTGGATGGTATGGATGAAGCTGTCAGACGCTTAGCAAATCAGTTAGCTCATAGTAGTCCTGAGGCCATGGCTGAATTGAAAAAGATATTCTGGGAAGGAACGGAAGATTGGGATGAATTGTTAAGTGACAGAGCGGAAATAAGCGGTAGGCTGGTTTTAGGAAAATTCACTAAAGAGTCTATTGCCAGATTTAAAAAACTTACTGATCATTGACACCCTTTTCATAATAGCAGACAGTCATTCCTGTGACCTTATTATTCTCAAGATGAAAGATTAATGCTGAATCAGTAGTATCTCCATGCACCCAAATGGTAGATTTTGTTTTGCTTTTTACAGTATAGCTGTCAACCATATATCCGGGAACAAGCCAGATAGTATAGTTTTCATAAGCATTAATGATCTTCATTTTATCATCGCCAATACAAACTCCTTTTTTGGTCTTTAATAAATTGCTATTGCTGCTGATCTCCTTTATTACATATACATAAGAATTGGCGCCGGTGTATTGCTTTATAAAAACAATCTCTGTCTCTATTTCATTATAATTAATGTGAACGGTATCCAGGGGCATGCCATTGCCTTTCCTTATTCCCTGAGGAAGGTTAATTGTTTGGTTTATTGCCTTTTCCAACTCATCCTTCTTCATTCCTAATTTAATGTCTTCAATTCCTTCTAATGAAATTGTATAAGAACTGGACTGGGTACGGGCTGTAAAGGTTAAACCAACAAATATTAGAATGTATAGAATCCTCATTACTAATATGATTGGTCTTGATAAAATAGTAATTAAATATGGCAATTAAAAGCCAGTGCAGCAATCACATAAGTATGTGAATATTATACATAGTAATTTTTATTACTACCTCATTTTCTCAGGGTTATTATTTATAGATTATTAATTATAAATTATTAGAAAAGGATACTGTTAGTGACATGGTCGAATGCTTTACATTTGACGATTGACGATTGACGATTCACGATTGACGATTCCCCCATCACATATACAATCCCCCGTCAACGCAAATCACCTGTCCTGTAACATAAGCTGACAGATGGCAAGCAAGGAACAAAGTAACATTGGCAATGTCTTCTGAAGTGCCAAAACGACCAAGTGGAATGCCTGCTTTATATTTTTCGGCCTGTTCACCTTCCTTTAAGTATGTGGTCATATCAGTTTCCACGAAACCGGGAGCTACAGCGTTACATCTAATGTTTCGGCTTCCCAATTCTTTAGCCACGCTTTTTGTAAATCCAATGATTCCTGCCTTGCTGGCCGCATAGCTTCCCTGGCCGGCATTACCCATTAGTCCGATTACAGAGCTCATATTTATAATGCTTCCGCTCTTTGCTTTCATCATTGGCCTGATGACCTGTTTGGTCATATTGAAAACACTTTTAAGATTGACCTGAATCACATCGTCCCATTGCTCAGGAGTCATTCTTAAAAGAAGGTTGTCTTTAGATATCCCTGCATTATTTACACAAACATCTATTTGTCCAAATTCCTTAACCACATCATTTACAAAGTTTTCGCATTCAGTATAATTACCTGCATTGCTTTTATAAGCTTTTGCTTTAACTCCCAAACTTTTTAATCTTTCCTGCAATGAATTAGCCTTCTCCGCACTGCTTTCGCTTACATAAGTAAAAGCAATATGTGCACCTTGCTCTGCTAATTTTAATGCAATTCCTTCCCCTATTCCTCTGGCCGCTCCAGTAACTATAGCCACCTTATTTTCTAACAGCTTCATAAATTGATTTTGTAGTGGGGCAAAAGTAAACGATTTGAGATTTGAGATTTGAAATTTGAAATTCTTAATGTCTCATTTCAATCTTATACTAACCTCAATTCAGCTAATAAATTTTTACATTTAATAACTGACTAAAAAGAATAATACCTGATCGATCTGAAGAATCTTAAATTTCAAATCTCAAACCTCAAATTAATTGCTTTGCCACATTCACAATTATATGTGGCTTTCCGAGGGTGTAATAGTGGAGGCCAGGAACACCTGCTTTCTTCAATTCCTTAGATTGTTGGAGAAGCCATTCAGTACCGATTATTTCTACCTCCGCATCGGTTTTAGCTTTATAAATGGCATTGGAAAGTTCTTCGGGAATATCAACATGAAAGGTCCTTGGAATAATGGTCAGCTGCTTTTTTGAGCTTATTGGCTTAAGTCCGGGAACAATAGGCACATGAATGTCTGCCTTCCTGCAACATTCTACAAATTCAAAGTATTTTTTATTGTCGAAGAACATTTGAGTTGTAACATATTCAGCTCCTGAATCTACCTTGGTTTTCAAATATTGAAGATCGCTTTTCATATTCGGCGCTTCAAAATGTTTTTCCGGATACCCGGCTACCCCAATGCAAAAATTGGTTTTTACTGCATTCTTCAGATCTTCTTCCAGGTAAATTCCATTATTCATATTGATCACCTGCTTCAAAAGATCAATGGCAAACCTGTTACCACCTGGTTCCGGCTCAAAAAAGCTTTCATTCTTGGCTGCATCACCTCGAAGAACCAATACATTGTCTATTCCCAAAAAAGCCAGGTCTATTAATGCGTCTTCCGTTTCCTGCTTGCTAAATCCACCGCAAATAAGATGTGCTACCGCATCCACCTTATAACGGTTCATAATAGCGGCGCAAATCCCTACTGTGCCTGGACGCTTTCTTACTTCAACTTTTTCAAAGGTCCCGTCCGGTTTTTTCTTAAACATCGATTCACTTCTATGATAGGTAACGTTTATAAAGGCAGGACTGAATTCCATTAAAGGATCCAGGTGTTCCCATAATGCATTTATTCCTTTTCCTTTTAATGGTGGAAGTATTTCGAATGATATCAGCGTATTTTTCGATTGGTTTATATGGTCAATTACTTTCATTTTCTTTAAATATGTTCACATTCCACAGTCTGGTGTCCAAAGATTAAGTTCGAAGTTCCAGGCCTGTCTTTCAAAGTCGTTGACTGATTTAGACTTTTGAACCGTGAATTGAGGCAGTCTGTGGTCTCCTGACTATCAACTGTTGACTGTTTTGCAAACATACCATGCAGTTAATGAAATACAAAAGCAATTATGCGATCCATTATAAGACGGTTGTTTACCATTATTTTTACTAAAACTTTTCTTTGCAAATACGAATACATACAAAAGACCTGCTGAAACAATATGGCGCACGAATAGTGGTCAACCATGTATCTGTTGAAGTAGGACAGGGCGAAATTGTTGGACTGTTAGGTCCTAATGGCGCAGGGAAGACTACGACCTTTTACATGGTTGTTGGACTTATAAGGCCGGATGAAGGAGAAGTCTTTATCAACGATACTAATATTACAAAGCTGCCTATGTATAAACGGGCCAGAATGGGAATTGGCTATTTACCGCAGGAGGCCTCTGTTTTCCGCAAATTAAGTGTGGAAGATAATATCAGCTCCGTACTTGAAATGACCGGTGTTTCAAAGAAAGAACAAAAAGAAAAGCTGGAAATACTACTTAATGAATTCAGGCTACAGCATGTGCGTAAAAGTAATGGTGATATTTTAAGCGGAGGCGAGCGCAGGAGAACAGAAATTGCCCGGGCTCTTGCAGTAGATCCTAAGTTTATTTTATTGGATGAACCTTTTGCAGGAATTGACCCGATAGCAGTAGAAGATATTCAGTCCATAGTGGCAAAGCTTAAATTCAGGAACATAGGAATACTTATTACTGACCATAATGTTACAGAAACACTCTCTATATGTGACAGGGCCTACCTTTTAATTGAAGGCAAAATTTTCAAGCATGGTACAGCAGAAGAGCTGGCTATGGATGAGCAAGTTAAAAGACTCTACCTGGGCAGGAATTTTGAATTAAAAAGAAAGGACTACCTGTTACAGGAAATTAACCCGGATTCCTTACCGGATAGTCTTTAAGAATATTCTATCTTTCCTATAGAGATGAAACTATTAAGTCCTGCAATATCCAGGTTGGCCCGGCTTAGGCTTTGGTCTATTGAGCAATGGACCAATGATCCTTCAACCACTCAATTCAATGTTTGGCAGGATCTTATTGCAGCGGGTCAATATACTGAATTTGGCCGCCTCTGGAATTTCTCAGGTCTTCAATCCCTGGAAGATTATAAGAAAAATATACCGGTGCAGGATTACGAAAGTCTGAAACCTTACATAGAAAGAATGATGAAAGGTGAGGAAAACCTGCTATGGAATACTCCGGTTACCTGGTTTGCTAAAAGCAGTGGAACCACAAGCGATAAAAGCAAGTTTATCCCTGTAAGTGAAGAGAGCCTTAAAGACAATCATTATAAGGCATCCAAAGATGTATTAAGCTTCTATTATGCCTCTCATCCGGAAAGCGATCTGTTAACCGGAAAAGGTTTGGTAATCGGAGGCAGTCATCAGATCAATCAGTTTAATGAAGAAGTGCATTATGGAGATCTCAGTGCGGTAGTTATGCAAAATTCGCCTTTCTGGTCAAACTGGATACGCACACCAGATCTATCCATACTGCTTATGGATGAATGGGAAACAAAAATTGAAAAGCTTGCATTATCTACCATTCATGAAAATGTAACTTCCATGGCAGGTGTGCCCACATGGCTCATTGTTTTATTAAAAAGGATATTAGAGATTACCGGGAAGCAAACGATCAAAGAAGTATGGCCCAGCCTGGAGCTATATATGCATGGTGGAGTAAGCTTTGTTCCTTACAGGCAACAATTTGAAAAACTAATCGGAGGCCCAATAAATTACCTTGAAATGTATAACGCTTCTGAAGGTTTTTTTGCCGGGCAGGATGATATTAATTCAGAGGGAATGTTGCTAATGGGTGATCATGGAATTTTTTATGAGTTCATGCCCGTTGAAGAGTATGGGAAGGAATTTCCGTTAACCCTGCAGTTGAATGAAGTTGAGCTAAATAAGAATTATGCTTTGATAATTTCTACCAATGGTGGCCTATGGAGATATATAGTAGGAGATACCATCCAATTCACTTCAATTGATCCTTTCAGAATTAAAGTTTCCGGTAGGTTGAAGCATTATATAAATGCTTTTGGTGAAGAGCTTATTATTGATAATACAGATAAAGCTGTAGACATTGCAGCCCGCTCATCAGGGGCATTGGTAAATGATTATACGGCTGCTCCGCTTTATTTTTCTGAAAATAATAATGGTGCACATGAATGGCTTATTGAATTTGAAAGAGAGCCTGCAGATATTATGCAATTCACATATGACCTGGATAAGGCATTAAAAAACATTAACAGCGATTATGAAGCTAAAAGGCATAAGGATATCGCTTTGCGAATGCCTGTTATTAAGTCCCTTCCAAAAAATACATTCAGCAGTTGGCTACGCAGTAAGGGAAAATTGGGTGGACAGCATAAAGTACCCAGGTTAAGCAATGAGCGAAATTTAATAGATGAGATATTACGGTTCGCTAAGTTCTATAATACAAACGTTGCTAATACTTCTTTTCTTTAATGATCCTGTCTAGTTCTCTTTCATTGATACGAACCGGATATTTACTCTCCATTTTAGCAATCCAGTTCTTCTCTAATTCGTTCTGATAATCATTGATCACTAATCCTTTGGACTCACTGAATTTGCGGGGTTCAGGTTGATCATGGATTTGCAATACATAAGCAAATGAAGTAGTATTATCCGCTTTATTTATTACCGGATCAGTCAGTATGCCTTTTGCTAAGGTCTTTTTAGTAGGATTAGGTATTTGAGATAATTCAAACCGTGAGGAATCGGCAGCTATCTTTTCACTAAATCCTGAAAGTAACTTTCTCCAGGAAATTGGATCTTTTCTTAATTGATCATAGAAGCTTTTAGCTGTTGTAGCATCGCTTGCATAAAATATAACTGCGTCGGCGCTTTTAGACCAGTTATATTTCCTCTTGTTCTTTTCATAATAGTTTAATAAGGCCAATGAGTCGCTTTGTGCTGGTCCCCATATTTCACGCTGCATGATCTCAAAAAACAGATTTCCTTCCTTGAATTCATTTATTTGCTTTCTGAATGATTCATTGAAATCTTCCAGATGATTTTGATAATAGGTTGTTGCAGTTGCATCTATATATTCATCCCAAAGTTGAGGATATGGCTTAATGCCAGAACCATCCGATTTATACCTGAAGGTTTGCGCATATTGGATCCAGTCATTTGCAGTATAGATCTTATTACCTATTTCGAACAAGGGTGTATTTCCATTTATAATAACAGGCTTGCCCGGTTTTGCATAATTGATCACGCTATCAGAAAAGATCCATAGGTCACCATTGTTGAAATTCATTTTTCTGAATCCTTCATTCTTCATTGCCTTATGAGCCATTGCAGACGCAACCATCTTCATTCTGTCGCTCTGGGTTACTTTCTCTTTTAAATTGTCCATCGATCTTGCATCGACTGAAGAATAGGAAGGTAGCTTATCCAATCTTTTCACAATATGGTAACCATAACTGGTTAAAAAAGGCCGTGAGATCATATTGTTGGAAGGAATGGCAAATACATTTTTTTCAAATACGGCATCGTATTGGCCAGATCCGAATTCAGGCATTTGTCCGTTCGCGGTTGCTGAGGCCACATCATTACTGAACTGTGATGCCAGTTTTGCAAAATCATCTCCTTTTTTCAATCGGTTATAGATAGAATCAGCCAGCTTTTTAATTTTTGCTTTTGTAGCATCGTCCGCATCAGGCGGAAATGCTAATAATATCTGTGCTGCTTTTATTCTTCCTATATCCCTTCTTTCTCCTAAGTTCTTAAAGATATGATAGCCTGCTTTTGACCTGTAAGGTTCAGATGTTTTGCCGATAGGAAGGGAATAGGCAATATTCTCTAATTCATAGGGCAGGGAGAATACAGTAATGTATCCAAGGTCGCCCTCGTTTTGTTTGGCTGATGGATCATCTGATAACTGCCTTGCAACAGAAGAAAAACTTTCACCGGATTTCAATTTCTTCATAACCTCATCCAGCTTTTTCTTCGCAGCTACAGAATCAAAATAATTATTTTGAAGAAAGCTAATAAATACATGCGCCAGATGTACATCCTTATGAGATCGGGTCAATGCTTCATCTGTAACCTTTTTTGTTGTTTCCTTATCA
>JBJMLT010000051.1:0-3497 GCA_045805165.1 Flavisolibacter sp. | reverse complement strand
GATATTTATCAAATTCATAGATCGGTTCGGTTGGTTGACAGGTTTTCTTGTCCCTATGGAGATTTTGCTTTGTGTGAAATATTGGGCCCGCCTATTCCGCCTCATTTTAATCCATATTTCGCAGGATGGAATCCCAATGAATTAATGATAGGTTTAACCGGACCATTTGGAGTCATTCACCATCCTGGAGGAAACATTAAAAAAATTTC
The DNA here is from genome assembly GCA_045805165.1 of Flavisolibacter sp. Lineage (GTDB taxonomy): Bacteria > Bacteroidota > Bacteroidia > Chitinophagales > Chitinophagaceae > Flavisolibacter. The sequence continues at coordinate 3,288 of JBJMLT010000051.1, read as the reverse complement.
AGCAGCACCAGTAATGCTACGTAGTAGCGGGGCCGTAAAAACTACTTGTGTAACAGTTACAAAAGTTGTGGATTTTCTTTTTGGCTGGATATGGAAAAGAAAATGGTCTACACAAGTGGTGTGCACCTATCTGCAATTGCCTTTGGGGGGTACAAAATATGAAATTGCAAACTTTAATTACGGAAAGATAGAAGATGGGTCTTCAGGAGCCGGACTATTTTCCGGTTTTGGATCATCGTCAAGTAGATTGATTGGAGACGTTTCTGCATCTCTCCCTGAATATTCCTGCTCGTCATCTAACCTTGGTATAAGTTATTTCGGAAAATTCAGCGATAGTTATTACCGGCAGTCTGTGAAAAACACCTTAAATCCCGGGAATAAGAATGAATATGATGTAAGGGGTTTAGATGGAAGGCAGATCAGTTGCTATCAAAAAATAGACCTGAATGCAGATGCCGAACAAGCAAAATTTGTACTTTATCCTGCCAATTTATATCAACAGCAAAATGCCATTACATTAACATCTCAGTCTACATTTGTTACAACCGGTAGCATAACAGTTAAAAATGGCGCTGACTTCACCTTTAAGGCCGGAGAAAGTATTGACCTGAATTATGGCTTTGAAACTGAGCCGGGAGCTTCTTTTGTTGCTGAGGCAACACCTTCACCTTGTGTTATAGAAGAGAATGCCAGGAAGGCCACAAACGAAATGTATGACGTTCCTGAATTGAATAAAGCGCTTCAAAATATACCTGTTCCCCAGCAGAAAAAATTTGATATTACAAAATACGTTCCGGAAGTTGCCAGCCAACAAAGCAGCAACGTGACTAAGTTTAACCTGTACCCAAACCCTTCAAAAGGAAATATTAATGTAGAACTCTTCTTTAAAGGTCAGGAGAAGAATGCATTGGTTGATCTGTATGATTTGTATGGCCATCATGTATATTCAAAAAAGTACAGCAACATCTTTTTTATTAAAGAGTCGCTGAATCTTTCTTTAAAAAATGGTATGTATAATATGATCATTAGAACAGATCGTGAAACATTTACAAAGAAAGTCGTAGTTGCTCAGTAACCCGAATTAGTTCAGATGTCACTCCATTGTTACGATTGACAACTCATCAGCCATTTTTTAGCTGATATGGATCTCTATTGTTTTCAAAAAATCACTAAATATTATTTTATGAAAAAAAAGGCTTTACAATTTGCTATTGGCTTATTTGTTATTTCAAATGGCGCGTTTGCGCAATGGGGAGGAAGTACAACCACTTCAGGTGATATTTATAGGGATGGCAATGTTGGTATTGGTATTGGGACCAGCGGTTTTGTTCCCTTGAAGTTAACTATAGCCGTAAATCAGCAAAACGATGGTATTTGGTTATCAGGAACTGGCTCCAAGAATATTGCATTATTGAATAATGTGACTAATGCTGCTTGGAATGGATTGAGTCAGTCAGGAGATCATTTACTTTTTTGGAAAACACCCACTATAGATGACCCTAACGCAGGGGGATTAGTTATTGGTCCCTGGAGCAATGGAAATAATGGAATGAGAATAACTTCTGCAGGTAATGTTGGTATAGGAACCGGACAAACCAGCTTTCACCGACTGAATGTTGCAGGCACGGTGGGTTCGAACGGTGTGTGGGTAGCAAATAGCAACACAGCAAGTATTTCTTTATTAAATAATCTTACTCCGGGTGCATGGAACGCTTTAACCCAACAAGGAGATAATTTATTGATGTGGAAAGGGGCTAGCATAGATCAGCCTGAAGGGGGGCTTGTAATTGCGCCCTGGAGTAATTCATCCAAAGGGATTCGTATAACCGGTGAGGGAAATGTGGGAATAGGTACTAGTAACCCTGGTTCTTTCAAACTGGCAGTAGAAGGTAAAATAGCGGCACGTGGGATAAAAGTTACTGTGGATCCCAATTTCCCAGATTACGTTTTTGATTCTGCTTATCAGTTAAAACCTCTTGCTCATCTGGAACAATACATTAATAAAAACAAACACCTGCCTGGTATCCCATCAGCTGAAGAAGTAAAGAAAGAAGGCGGTATTGAGTTGGGCGATATGAATGTGAAGCTGCTGGAGAAAATAGAGGAGCTTACTTTATACGTTATCGAACTTAAAAAAGAGAATGAGCAAATGAAGAAGGAAATAAAAGAGATGAAAGAAAAACAATAACCTTCTATGCTTTTTCAATGTACATGATAAATCAAAACAGTATTGCTTAATTTTTAAGACATGAAGAGATTTTTTAAGTTCATTCTTTTGCCATTGAGCCTTGTTTATTTTAAAGGATACTCTCAATGCCTCAGCGTCAATCTCGACCAGAACCCATATATCTGTGGAACTTACGGTGATGCAAACGGCAATGTTGGTAATTGGGATTGGGAAGTGCAGCCTTCGGATCCGATTAGATTTTGTCAAACCTGGCAAGCCAGAACGCAGAGTGGTAATAATTTAACAGCCATGGGATCTCCGTTTGTAAACTCTAATACTATCGAGTTAGATGCGATTTCACGAAGCCATGATTATACCAGAGCCAAAGGTTGGGAGATATTAAGGAGAGATTTCGGTTGTGGCCAAACAAGACCTTATCCATATTTTGTTTTGTATAACAAATATTCGGGGCTTGTGAGAATATATATTTACGGGGGTAATACAACTGAATATTCAGGAGTTATGTTACAGGTAACGGCTTCCAATGGTTATTCGAATTATCCTGCAACACTCGCCGGGGCTGATGCCCAAATAACCGCCCCAGATAAATACCTTAATCCGGATGGACAACCCAAACCAAGCATAAGGACAAATACAATGTTTGTGGTTAGTGCTCCGGGAGGAACAAACGGATGGTCTGTTTCGGAGTTTAATGCTGGGTTTGATCCCTCCATTCAGCATCCGAATTATTCCGGATCAAGTTTGGAAATTAAGATTTTAGGTTGGAATGAATCAAAGTTGACAGCCAACATTACGGGAAACAGCACCACTTCCGGAACCCCTGTATCCAACGTTAGTTATATACCGAACAGCACTGTTTCTGAAACCACTCCAACCGGAAATAAATTTACCGCGATGGGAGAAAAGTTTGTACAGCTTGGTAAAACGGTAAACGAAACGAGGACTGCAATAAATGAAGCAGCAACTAAGGTTGTCAATTCTATCGATGGGAGTGTTTTCGATGAAAAATTTCAAAAAACCCTGAAGGGGCGAATAAAAGGATTGGCGTGGAATGCACAGTATATATCAAGCACTGCAAGTAATTTTGGTAAGGTTGTGGG
>JBJMLT010000050.1:0-3688 GCA_045805165.1 Flavisolibacter sp. | reverse complement strand
TGAATCCAGTCTTTTATCCTGATTCTTTTTATCTGGGTTCATTAATTCACTTGCATAAGATCTTATATTGTTTGCTGACTGTAACTTTTTATCAATAAACGCTTTAATCGAACTACTAGCTGGTGAGTTTTCAAAAAAATAATTATTAGGCTGATAAATATTTCCGTGAATAGTTATTTTGGGTGAGTCATTAATAAGTATTATTTCTAATCTGCTATTTGAAAATCGAATCTTGTAACTTCTTTCTTCAGTAAAAGGAATAGGAAAATAAGCAGATTGTTTATTCCCTTTAATCAATTTTATTGAATCAAGTATTTCTTTCTTTTCATTTGCATATGGTATAGTTTCTAAATATGCTTTTGTATCGTTACTGCCGGTTCTAATATCAAGGTAAATAATTGTTCTTCTATTTGAACTGCTGGTTATACATCCAGTTAAAATGAAAGCTATACAAATACCTATAAAAATTCTCATTTATTCATTGTGATTATCTAAATAAAAGAAAAAGCTGCTTAATAAGCAGCTTTTTCTTTATGAATTTAAAAATCAATTATAGTCTTACCCATTTTTCATATACCTGACGGGTAAATGTTGCTTCACCATTTCCACCTACTTTATATCCATAATGCATCCAAAATGTTTTGGTTGCCGGATCATACGTATTATTATAAATGCTGCTTAACCATGGTGAGACACCTGGAGCATCAGGAGCTGCTGCTGAATAATCAGTCGCACTTGGGTTATCCATAGTCATAAAGCCAGAGGCAGGGGCCGGCGGTGCAGCACCTAAAGGCGTCCAATTAATAAGGGTATTCGAAGCGGAAACATCAAATGCAAAATAATATCCACTATTATATAAATCTGCTAATGGCGCTTCACAGGTCGTTGAACCTAATGTATATAAATGTTTCACATCATCAAGCGGTCTTGGTGCAGAAGGGTGAAATACGAAACCAGTTGTTTTATAATCAGCTTCGTATGGATTTTTAATGCCAATACCGTATAGTCCAGTTGCAAGTGTAGGATTAATTACACCACTTGTACCAGCGTCAGATACTGCAAAACCTAACGCATAAGAACTTGAAAGATCAAGTTTGCTTTTATCCAATCTTATTTTTATTTCTTTAACTACTTCACCTGGTTGAAATGTTATACTATTCAGATCTCCTAAAATAGTATAGGCACTATCAGGTAAAACAACATATCCTGCACCATTTTGAGAATTAAATGAATCAATTAATGAAGGCTTCAACACTAGTTTTACAGTTAATGACTGATTTAGTTCTGTACTATTGTTAGGCTCTCTTCGAAGATCAACGACTGCAAATGTGTCAATTAATGGATTTACATCCCTTGCAATTTGGCTTATATCACTGGCGCCAACGATTTTCACTATTTGCTTTCTATTTGGATCGCCACCATTTACATCTTTATAATAATCATCGTGCTTCACGCAGCCAGCCAGCACCAGCATCATGCTCACGGCAATGATCAGATGATTTTTAGACTGTTTAAAAAAGTACATATTCATAAATAAGTTTTTATTTAATTAAATAATTATGGGCAATTATTGTTTATCCCACCAGAATCTTGCATACCATGAATCAGAAACTCCATTTAAAGAATAGCTTGCTGCAGGACTACTTACATTAGCAGAATTCAAGCTGTAGTCATTAGATCCATATGGCATTCTACGTGGTATTCCACCTGTAGTTCCGGGTGCAGGAGCGAGATCAGGATATCCTGTTCTTCTGTAAACATTCCAGCCTTCCAAACCATTAGGGAACCATGCCAGCCATTCCTGTGTTGCAATTTTCTGCATTTCAGTTCCTGCTGTTAGCGCAACAGAGGCGTTTGCCATGTAGCTTGCAAATGATGTGGCATCATACACATTCCATTGTTGCATGCTTTCCATAATTCCGTTGCTGTAAAGCGTGGCCACATCTTCAGATGTCCAACCCAATTGTGCAGCTTCTGCTCTTGCCAGATCAATATTGGCAGCGCCTATAACCACTACAGGTGAATTCTGCTGTCTGAAGCTATGCGCAGGATCGTTCGGATCATCTTTAAATATAAATGCCCAATTTGGATTGGCATTCGAAAATGCAGTAGCATTATCTCTTGTTAATCCGTAAGGGAAACCCGTTGAACTGGAAGCAAAGGAATTAAGCCTTGGATCGCTGGTAGATGAAAGTTGATCTGTAACTGTTTTGCTTACACCATAATCTTTACGTTGGGTAATGATATAATAATTGTAAACAGGGTTAGGAAAAGTTCCACCCGGATAATTAACTGTAACATTATCGCTGTTATCAGATATTACACCTGCACTATGAGAAAGTGCAGCAGCAAATTCTGCTTTTCCGGTTGTAGGATCTGCTTTTTGCATGTTAAGAGCAATAAGTAACCGCAATGAGTTAGCATATTTTTTCCATTTGGAAACATCTCCATTGAAAATAATATCGCCTTTAACTGTAGCTCCATTATCAAATTGGTCAACGGCTTCTTTCAATTCCTTTATCAGGTCTTTATAGATATCCTGTTGTTTGTCATAAGGAACCTGGCCATTTCCTTTCAAAGCATTGAAATAAGGAATATCGCCAACCATGTCTGTCAGGAATTTGAAATAGTGCGCTTTTAAGATCCTTGCTATTGCAATCTGATCATTATTAGATCCATAAGCTGCTGCAGTACTTGCAGTAGAAGGATTTGAATTATAATCTATGATCGTTTGCAGATCTTCCAGAGGTCCGGAATAATAACCATCCCAGTTATAGGAAGGTTTATTGTACCTGGAGGCTTCGGTATACTGAGTCTCCGAAATATATTGTGCATATAATCCGGCGCCGCTGTTAGCTCCACCAGCATCAAACACCAGGTTATTTCCAACACCTGATTCTACATTAGTCAATAAAGCGGATGGGATCGGACTGGTTGTAAGATTTGGATTTGTATTCAGATCCTTAAAATCTTTGACCTTATTGCAAGACTGGCTTGCAGCCAATAAAACTGCAAGTGCCGCCCCCATAAAATACTTTTTATAGCTCATGTTCATTATAATTAATTTTTACTATTAAAAATTGAATTTGAAGTTCACTCCCAGGGAACGTGTTCCTGGAAGCTGACCATCCTCACCCTGTACATTGGAAATCTCTGAAGGATCGAAATTGTTTGTTTCTCTATAGATCAATAAAAGATTTCTACCCAATAAAGAAGCATTGATGCCTTTGATCCATCTTACTCCCCATTTACCTACCGGAAGGTTATATCCAATGCTAACTTCCCTAAGCTTTACATAAGTAAGGCTGTGAAGGAAAGGATCGGCAATAGCGTTTCCACCTCCCAAACCATGGAAATAGGTTTGAGCATCTACATATGTGTCAACCGGAGTTTTCAGGTCTGCGGAAGAAACACCTACTACATGCACTCCACCGCCAAGAGAAACATCATCGCGTACATTCATTCCTTTATCATTAGTTGCTGCAGTTGGAGCTAACAAGCCAGAATAGGTTCCCCACATTTCTGATAAAGAGAAGAATTTACCACCTACCTGGTAATCGATATTAAAGTTTAAAGTGAAGTTCTTATAGGTTAAAGTATTGATCAATCCACCAGTAACCTTAGGAACAACAGAACCAAAATCATGATTCTGTTCAGTTATTTAGTGAGTTGTTTATGGATAGAGTTT
>JBJMLT010000049.1:0-5834 GCA_045805165.1 Flavisolibacter sp. | reverse complement strand
GTTAATGAAATGGAAAGTTCCGGTGGAGAGCCTGATATTGTTGACTATGATAAATATAAAGACGAGTACATTTTTTATGATTGTTCAGAGGAAAGTCCTAAAGGTCGTAGAAGCCTTTGTTACGACCGGGAAGCATTGGACGAAAGGAAAGAGTTTAAACCAAAAAATAGTGCTATTGATATGGCGGCTTCCATGGGCATCGACCTTTTAACGGAAGAACAATATAAGGATCTTCAGAACCTTGGCAATTTTGATACTAAAACATCGAGCTGGTTAAAAACTCCGGCTCCTATTAGAAAGCTCGGCGGTGCGATTTTTGGCGATCGTCGCTATAACACTGTATTCATTTATCACAACGGCGCAACTTCCTATTATGCAGCCAGGGGATTCCGTGGATCAATTAGAATCTGATATTATATCAGCGTTTGTTTTACTTAACTTTAAGAATTCAATCCTGAAGGTTTCGCTATAGATTCACAGTTGAAAATTTAAGATATGGAAGTAAAAAATATTAAAGCCTTTGGAACAAAAGCAGCAGACGCACCTCTAAACCAGTTAAATATTGACCGCAGAAACCCTACACCTCATGATGTTGAAATTGAAATACTCTATTGTGGTGTATGTCATTCAGACCTGCATACTGCAAGAAATGAATGGCACGGTACCATTTATCCTTGCGTTCCCGGACACGAAATAGTAGGTAAAATTAAAACTGTTGGTAATCACGTAAAGAAATTCAAAATAGGCGATTTTGCTGCAGTTGGCTGCATGGTAGATTCATGTCGCGAATGTGAATACTGTAAGCAAGGCCTTGAGCAATATTGTGAAATAGGTAATACACTAACATATAATTCTCCTGATAAATATCTCAATAAACAAACGTATGGCGGGTATTCAGAAAGTATAGTAGTAAACGAAGATTTTGTTTTACGGGTACCTGAAAACCTTGATCTGGCAGCAACTGCACCATTGCTTTGTGCTGGTATTACAACCTATTCCCCCCTGAGGCATTGGAATGCAGGTCCTGGCAAAAAAGTAGGTGTTGTTGGTATTGGCGGGTTAGGTCATATGGGAGTGAAGCTAGCTAAGGCTATGGGTGCAGAGGTAATCGTATTTACTACATCACCATCGAAGTTTGAAGATGCTAAACGTTTAGGAGCTGATGAAGTAGTACTATCAAAAGATAAGGAACAAATGAAACGGTTTACCCGAAAGCTTCATTTTATACTAGATACAGTTTCCGGAACACACGACATCAATGTTTATTTAAGCCTGTTAAGGGTAGATGGATCACTTGTATTAGTAGGAGCACCTGAAAATCCTCTTCCAGTTGCGGCATTCAGCCTTATCCCATATCGCACAAGCTTTGCAGGATCAACTATCGGCGGCATTCTTGAAACACAGGAAATGTTGGACTTTTGTGGCAAGCATAATATTGTTGCAGATATAGAAATGATTAACATTCGTCAAATCAATGAAGCTTATGAACGATTACTGAAAGGCGATGTTAAGTATCGCTTTGTCATTGATATGGCATCTTTAAAAAACTAAATAAATCTATAAATTATTTCTTAACTTATATATCAATTCTTACTCGTTAAAGATCAATGTTCGCTGCCCTAAATAATTTATTAGTACCGCTCCCTGTTTAATCGATTAATTAAGCCTTATTAATAGTTCTTTAGACCAGACCTGTGAAATAGGAACTGGACATTTTTTCCATTTTATAAACCAAAACTTCGATTATGAAAAAAACTGTATTTTATACTTTACTGATTCTGTTGATTTCACCTGTAGCATTTGCTCAGTCCTGGAATCTAACAGGCAATAATAATGCAAGTCCCACCTCCATTTTAGGAACGACCAATTCGGTACCCCTTCGTTTATTTACTAAAAATCTGGTACGGCTTACCATTGACACTTTCGGATTTGTAGGTATAAATTCAGCTCACCCGGTATCTACTTTAGATGTTAGAGGTACTCAATACTTAAGTGGAGTGCTAAAGTTTGGAACAGGTGCTCATGGGCTGCAGTTTGCTAATCCAACATTAACAGCGAATAAAGCCATGATGTATATGTTTACATCCGGTACAACAAATTTGCCCAGAATGGTAATTGCACATTCTCCTGCTTTCCCTAACCAGGGATTACAATTTGATGATGCTACAGATAATTTTACATTTATTGGTAATGGTGTTAATGTGATGACCGTTGGCCTGAATTCTTTAAATGTAGGTATCCAAACCAATGCACCTGGTTTTCCACTGAATTTTGCTGATTTAATTGGTGATAAGATCTCCTTATTTGGGAATAGTGGTGCACATTATGGCTTTGGTATCCAGGATAATACGCTTCAAATGCATACTAATAGTGCATCTTCAGACATAGTTTTTGGCTATGGGTCAAGCTTTGCTTTAACGGAAAGAATGCGAATAAAGGGGGGAGGACGGGTAGAGATTGGAGGAGTTGCTGCACCAAGTAATTATCGGTTGTATATTAATCATGATCTTTTTGGTATAGGAATTCAGCATACAGGACTGCCGGATTATTGGGAATATTGGATGAGCAGCGATAAAAGTCTATACTTATTTTATGATAATTCAGTAAGAGGTTCATTTAATCCAACTACAGGCGCTTATACTGCCCTTTCGGACGCCAGGTTTAAGAACAATGTAAAACCAATGGAATCGGTGCTGGATAAAATCAAACAATTAAAGCCATCCTCTTATCAATTTAAAAATACAAAAGACCAGCAATTCTATGATGGCTTTATAGCACAGGATGTGCTACCTATATTTCCTAATTTAGTAACTCATAACGTAGATAAAGAAAGAAAAATTGATTTATATACAATGAATTATGCAGGTTTTGGAGTAATAGCCATAAAAGCCATTCAGGAACAACAAGATCATATTCAGCAACAGGATGAAAAAATAAATGCATTAACTGAACAAATTAAAGAATTGAAAGAAATGGTTAACAGGCTGGCTCCCGGACAATTTCAGAATGTAAATGCTGTTAGTTCTTTAGAACAAAACTCTCCGAACCCTGCAAGAAGTACTACAAGCATTGCATATAAATTACCTGCAAATAATGGGTCAGCACAGTTACAATTAATAGATAATCTTGGCAGAACAGTTAAAACATTGCAGCTTAATTCCTCTGGCAGGATCTATCTTGATGTCTCTGCATTAACCAGTGGAACGTACTCTTATTCGCTCATAGTTGATGGTAAAATAATTGAAACTAAAAAATTAGTAAAGGCGAGTGATTGAAATAAAAATAGTAATCCATCATTTGTAATTTAAAAAGACCTGTCCAATAAATAAGGCGGGTCTTTTTATTATTTAATATGAATATGATCAAAGATTAAAGTAAATTAGATGTTCCCAAAAAAGTCACACAGTTAGAGTTAAAAAAAATACTATGCCAAACAATAGCGTAACCTTACACAGAGTTATTAAAGCAGTTCCTGAAAAAGTTTATCGTGCCTTTACTGAACCTAATGCTCTTGCCTTTTGGCTACCACCTTACGGATTTTTAGGCGTCGTTCATAATATAGATGTAAGAACAGGCGGCAATTACAAAATGTCATTTATTAATTTTTCTACAGGAAACGGACACTCTTTTGGTGGCGAATACCTCGAAATCAAGCCAAATGAATTTATAAAGCACACCGATAGATTTGATGATCCAAATCTGCCCGGAGAAATGATCACCTCGATATGGCTTAAGAAAGTTTTCTGTGGTACGGAGCTTAAGGTGATTCAGGAAGGTATTCCCTCTGTTATACCAACAGAAATGTGTTATTTGGGATGGCAGGAATCATTGGATAAATTGATAAAATTAGTTGAACCTCAAATTCCAGACGCATAAATTCCAACTAAGAACTATATAATACTTGCTTTCTGTAACAGCATTTTTCCCAAATGTTTACTCAGTCTTTGCAAATTCGCCATCAGCCTTTATTGTTACATCATCACTTATCATTGCAGATGGATATTTAGAGCCTATATTAAAATCACTACGCTTAAGTACACCAGTCAATTTAAAACCAGCATCGTCCTTTTTAGTCATAGGGTGTTGAATAGTACCTCTATATAAAAGATCCATTGTTACAGGCTTTGTAACTCCATGCATAGTAAGGTTACCGGTTAGTTTATAATGGTCTTTACCGGCGGCCGTTATAGATGTGCTTTTAAATGTGATAGAAGGATATTTAGCCACTTCAAAAAAGTTAGCACTCTTCAGGTCATTGTCCCGCATTTCAACATCAGTATTTAAGGAAGAAGCATCTGCAGTAAGTGTAAAAACCGCATCACTAAAATCAGGCTTGGATGAAGTTATAGTAACATCGAAATTTTTAAACAAACCATCTATATCAGAAAGCATCAGATGGGTAACGGTGAAAGTTAATTTAGAATGCATCTTGTCATTCTTCCATGTTGTTTGTGCAAAAGATGCTGTTTGAATAAGCAGAAAAGCAGCGAATAGCAATTTTTTCATTTAGTTCTTTTTTATTTTTTAATAAGTATTAGTTTTTGAATAGGAGATAGATTCTTACCGTCATAACATTCTTCCAATTTACCTCTTTTATAATGAAAGTTTACATTTGATACCTATCAGGATGAATCCTGGGCAATTTATAACTACCGCCAGGCGTATCTTTAATTAAAGATGAAGTAATCAGTGAAGAAATCAACTTGCAAAATCTTTTCAGCAATCCTGATATTCCTCGCATTGGTGCAGTATGCCGCTGCACAAAACAGTGATTCATTTACAAATCAAATCATGTCTGGCGTTTCCAATAAAGGACAGAATAAGAATAAGCCTTATCTCACTGCTGGTGACAGAACCTATATTGTTGGAACTGAAGATGGAAATTTTCCTGACCTCGGTTCTCATGTGCCTGGAGAAATGGGTGGCTTGTGGATGCAGCCCATTAAATTAATGGATGGCTTTTGGGTAAAGCTTTCAGAGACTGGCACAAAATCAGAAGCCTGGCTGGAAAATGCGCATGAATTCATTAACTATCCTTATGGTAACCGTTTTTTTTATGCACCTGTTTTAGATGGCATTGAAGCTGAACGCTTTCAGTTTTGTCCACAGGGAAAGGAAGGAATGGCAGTTCAATACCAATTGAAAAATAAAACTTCACGGTTGCGTAAGTTGCAACTGGAGTTTGTGGTAAAAACAGATCTAAGTCCGGTATGGTTTTCCAAAGAAAACAACATCATCGATGCTGCCGATACCATTTATTGGATGGAAGATAAAAAGCTGTTAGTAGCAAAAGATATAAAAAATCCATGGTATACAGTATTGGCCTCATCTTTATCTGAACCTCATTATAATAAAAACGCTATTGCCCCTATTGAAACTATTGGAAAGGGTAGGACAGCATCGGTTAGCTGTCGGGTGGTTATGAAGCCATTCCAAACACTTTCTGTAGTTTTTGTAATAAGTGGTTCCAACAAAGATTTACTTACAGCACTCTCCAATAATAAATCTATTTTAAAGAACTATAGGCAACTATTAAACAAGAAAAAGGAGTATTATGCAGCCATTATCCATCGCGCAAGGATTAATATTTCTGACAAGAGCCTTCAACAAGCATACACCTGGGGAAAACTGAATACCGAATGGCTGGTAAGTGAACTTCCGGGATTGGGTCGTTTTCTTGGAGCAGGCGCTATAGAATATCCCTGGCTTTTTGGTTGCGATAATTCCTATGCCTCACAAGGCGTTGTCGCATCGGGTGACCCGGAGCTGGCAAAGTCCACACTTAGACTTATTAAAAAGGTTTCTGAAAAAGTAAATGGCAATGGTCGTATTAT
>JBJMLT010000048.1:0-7992 GCA_045805165.1 Flavisolibacter sp. | reverse complement strand
TGCTTTTGAATGGCTTCCTGCATTCTCTCTCTGTCATTAGGATGAACTCTTGTTTCCCATTCATCTATGCTGTTATTTAATTCATCTTCCGCAAAGCCATACATTTTTTTGTATGAGTTGGAATAAATAGTTTCATTGGTAGACATATTCCAATCCCATACGCCCTGGTTCGTTCCTTCAATTGCATATCTCCATCTTTCTTCAATTTCCCTTAAAGCATCTTCGGCCTTTTTAGTTTTGGTGATATTCCTGGAGGTAACAAGAGCTGCAACGATCGCTCCACTGTCATTTCTTGCGGGCTTATAACTAATCTCAAAATATTTCTTTGAAGAACCAGAATTCATTTCTACAAAGCTCATCCTATCCGATCCATTAAAAACATCATGATAGAGCTCTGTAAGCGAAGTGCGCCTGGATTCAGGAACCAGATGGAGAATACTCATTCCCGGAATTATTTTAACTCCAAGAAGGTCATCTACCTGTTCTTTGGTGTAATTACTTGTAGCAACGATCTGAAGATCTTTATTGATCAATAAAAAACTTTCGTCAGTATTATTAAGAATTAAAGAAAAAGCTTCTTCTTTTGAAAGAGGGTTGACATTATTTTGCTTAGAATCTGAAGGATGGTTCGTCATTCTGGCTTTTCTGAGAGGAATTTACGGTTAACCCTTATTGAATTACCTGATAAATATATAATTATTTATAATAAGTGTAAACTCAGGCAGATGCATCTTGTTATTTAATTTGGCTTTTAGTGAAATTTCTTGTTTTAAATCAAGAAACCTTTAATAGATTTAACGGGTAAGCCCCAAATATGGACAGATTCACTACTTCCTGGTATAGCGAACGACTGCAAAAAGAAATGCCCGTAGCGGTATATGGATATTATGGATTTGCGCTTTTGCTTGTACCCACTGCCGCGGCAGATTACCTGGAATATGAAAGGTTTCAATTAATTGAAGCAATAAAACCATTTATTGACAGTGGTAAGGTAAAAGTATTTTCTATTAATAGTATTAATAATGAAAGCTGGATGAATAATCATATGGATCCCCGCCATAAAATGATCAGGCATCAGCAATTCAATGATTATGTTTTTTCGGAAGTGATACCGTTTGTAAGAACCCATACAAGTGGAGATACACCAATTATTATTTCCGGTGCTTCGTTTGGTGCCTTACACAGCATGAACTTATTCTTAAAAAGGCCTGACATGATCAATGGAGTGATTGCAATGAGCGGAGTTTATGACCTTACAGAATATACGAAGGGCTACTATGATGAAGATGTATATTTTAATAGTCCGCAACATTTTATACCTCAACTGACGGATCATGGGATATTAGAACAGATCAGGGAAAGCAATCATATACATATATTTTCCGGTGAAGGCGCATATGAAGATGCCAATGCCAGCAGAAGCTTTGCTTCACTTCTATACAATAAGGGAATAACTTACGAATTAGATATTTGGGGTCAGGAATGGCCTCATGACTGGAATACATGGAGGCAGGTGTTGCCGCATTATTTGGGAACAAGGTTTTAGAAATTACGATTTACGATTTACAATTTGATTGTTTTAAATGGCGAGGGTTTCGACGGTAGCGCCGATGCCGCGGTCGGTTATGGCATCACACATGGGCTTGAGTTCTTCATAAGTGCCATGCTTTACTGCATATTTACCTTTATAATGTATTATATAGGCACATTGTTCAGCTTGTTCATATGAATGATCGCAAACTTCAATTAAGGTTTCAATAACCCATTCGAAAGTATTCACTTCATCATTCCACACTATAAGATGGAAGGGTTCAACATCCTGCGTTAATACATCTTCAATTTCCTGATATTCTATATCTGTCTTCACTTTCATCGATAACAAAGTTAAATATCCTGGAAGAAATTTTGACAGTTGACAGTTGATAGATGACAGAGGATAGTTAACAGTTCAGGGGGGCTTAGAGGAGGTGATAGTTAGGGAAGCTTAGGATACTATTTTATTAATGGTTTAATATTCATAAATTAAAGTCAAATTTATTATTTACAATTAAACCAAAACTACTGTAAATGGAAAATCAGTATCAACAGCCCGTGCAAGGGCCTAAAGGGTCGTTACCGAACGCTACTGCAGTTTTAGTACTTGGAATCTGTTCAATTGTTTTTAGTTGCTTTTTTATTGGACTTGCCTGTGGTGTGGTAGGCATAGTTCTGGCAAACAAAGGAAGGATCATGTACCGCGAAAATCCTAACCTTTATGATGGATATAGTATGTTAAACGCAGGTTGGATCATGTCGATCATTGGTGTCATACTTGGTAGCATTTCTATACTTTGCTCTATTTTATGGGGATTTGCTGTATACAGCAGTTTTTTGCATCACGGAAATTATAATTATTAGAGCCTTGAATGTAAGATTAACCAGTTTTCTTTTAATAATTATTGCTGCAACAGGAATAACGTTTCAGTATTATTATTTTCCTGTTTATAAGTACAAATTCTATCCTGAATGCGTACTATATTCCGTTACCGGATTGTATTGTCCCGCATGTGGAAGTCAAAGAGCATTTTCCAGCTTGCTGCACGGTCATTTTTTGCAGGCCCTTCATTATAATTTACTGTTTGTTATTGGATTGATTATCCTTACGATAATTGGTATCAGATGGCTTATCAATTCTATTTTAACCCGTGAATTGATTATTCGAATTAAAGTCTCATCGTTTGTTTTGTGGGTTATATTAGTTGTTGTCTTACTATTTTGGATATTAAGGAATATTCATGGTTATCCTTTTGAAGTGCTTGCCCCCGCAAGGGGCAGTTGACAGTTGAAAAGTTGAAAAGTTGACAAGGATGAAGAGTTCAAAAATTTTGGTGCGGATTATTGATTATTAATTATTAATTATTGATTATTAATTATTCGGCTTGGTTGTTAGATCAATTATTAACGCAATTCCGTTAGGTTTCGCAGTCAATAATTGAACTGGAGGTGAAAATAAGAAAGTCTTCCTTTTGGGAAGACCTTCTTATTATTATGATTCTTAGTAATTGTTTATTGAATTAATTAGTATCCGGCGTTTTGGGTGAGGTTGGAGTTTACAATTAATTCGCGTTTTGGAATCGGGAAGATAAGCTTTGGAGAATTCCATGGAAGCAAACCAACATTTTTGTTTAAACGCTTTACATCATCGAGGCTAAATCCTTCAAATGCCAGTTCCAATTTTCTCTCCAATAATATTTCATCCAGTGTTAATGTGCCGGCGGCATAAGGTGGTAAGTTTACCCTTGCCCTGATCAGGTTAATATCATTCTCAGGTGTATCGCCTACAGCAGTACCCAATCTGAAATTACTTTCTGCACGGATCAAATACATTTCTGCTAATCTAATCGTATGAACATTTCCATAAAGCTCTTCGAACTTTCCGGTATAGATGGAACCATTGTCGTTATAAAAAAGATTGAGTCTGTCATCGGCCGGATCATACAATTGAAGATGAGCATCATTGATCTGAATATCTCCTCTTTGAGCTGAAGAATAAAATTCATTAAATCCCTGAGTACCTGAACTTTCAGTGACCTGGATCGCGAATATATCTTCAATGGTATTTTTTGGTCCGAATGCATCTGCATAATTCGATACTAATCCACCATTATTATTATTTACTGCATTATTGATGGCGCTATTTGCATATTGCGCCGCATTTGCATAATCCTGCTGCTGAAGGTATACTCTTGCTAAAATAGCTTCCGCAGCTTGCTTTGTTGCGAAGAAACCATTCGAAGCTGGTAATTTATCTTCTGCATCTTTCAGATCGTTAATAACCTGAGCATAAACTTCAGCAACCGTATTTCTTTTAACCTTGCTTGCATCGGATATAACAGTTGTTGGTGTAAGAACTAAAGGCACGCCGGGATTAGAAGCAGGAGCGCCATCACTCCAATCCTTCGCAAACATTTTTACCAGTTCAAAGTATGATGCACCTCGTATGAATTCAGCTTCTCCCTGGACACGGTCTTTATCATTAGCATCTAAAACATTGATCGAACTTAAAACATTATTTACGTCGTTAATAGCCTTATAACCTGCCAACCATATATTAGTGACAAACAGATTATCAACAGGAATGGATTTATTATTGATCTGCGTCATTCCCTGATAAGTGCCGGTCCAATTCAATTCATTTACATCTGCAAGCAGATCGGCATCCAAAAATATACGGCCACCATAAAAATCGGCCACGCCAAAATCTTTATATGCACCAACCAGAGCTACTTTTACATCATCGCTTGTTTTTAAAGCAACATTCGCATCAATACTTTGAGTAGGCACTGTGTCCAGTTTTTTATTACAGCCTGAAGCTATAATTACTGTAAAAAAAACAAGTGCTTTTATAAATCTAATTTTCATTATAATAATTAATTGAGTAGTTAATAGATTACAGACCAATATTTATTCCGAATACAATTGATTTTATCTGGGGTGCAGAATAAAAATCAACACTTCTGTTTACATTGCTTGCCTGATAGTCAGCATTTACCTCAGGATCCCAACCTTTATATTTTGTAATAGTAAAGAGGTTGAGAGCTCTTACATAAATTCTAACTCTATCCAATTTTACTTTACTAATTAAAGAAGCTGGTAAATTATAACCCAGGCTTACTGATTTAACCCGTAAATAAGATCCATCAGAAATATACCTGCTGGAAGGATCTGTACCATTAGCATAAAATAATCTTGGTTCAGGTACCATAGTAATATCTCCAGGTTTTTTCCAGTAGCTCAGCTGATCTATTGTTTGGTTATCATATCCGTTACTTGCATTGGCTGACATGTATTGCCCACCACCATTATAAACTTTATTACCATATACTCCCTGTAATAAGATGTCAAGGTCAATCCCTTTATAAGAAAATGTATTTCCAAAGCCATAAATGAATTTAGGATTTGGATCACCTATAACAACATCGGAAGCTGCGTTATAATCATTAGTAGTAGTTCTGTCCCTCGATCCATCTGCTTTTAATGTATTGGTATAAAATAATGCATCTCCATTTGCGGGATCAACTCCTGCAAATTCCCTTGCAAAAAAGACTCCCAATGGTTGACCTTCCATTGCCTTATTTTGATCACCGCCTATAATCTGGCCTCCGAGATCTGTGATCTTATTCCTGTTAAGACTAAAATTCAAATTGGTAGTCCATCTGAAATTTTTTCCGGCAACATTAGTTGTATTGATCGTTAATTCAAGTCCCTTATTTTCCAGCTTACCAATGTTTGTGAATTTCGTTGCGAAGCCAGAAGTTCCAGGTACTTCCTGATTTAACAACAAATCATTTGTAAGACGTTGATAAACGTCGAATTCAATACTGATCCGGTTTTTAAAAATGCTGGCTTCAAATCCCAAATCAGCACCGCGGGTGCTTTCCCATTTCAGATCGGGATTTTCTAATTGAGTAGGATGCTGACCGGCCAATCCTCCATAAGCAGCATCTCCTGAGAATAAGCCACGTGCGGCAAAATCAGGAATATTCTGATTACCTGTAAGGCCATAGCTTGCTTTAACCTTTAAAAAATTTAACCATGAAATATTTTCAAACAAGGCTTCCTTAGATAAGACATAACCTGCAGATACGGCTGGGAAAAATCCCCAACGGTTATTAACACCAAATCGTGAAGAAGCATCTGCGCGACCACTTAAAGCCAATAATAATTTCTCATTGAACTTTACATTCGCTCTGAGGAAATAAGAAAGAAGGGTATGTTCGGTAGAAGCTGTCGTTGCTTCTAACTTTTTAGCTCCACTAGAGAGCTTTTTATATGAATCGCTGGGAAAATCCTGTGCTGTTGCCTGTGAAGATGTAATAGAGCCTTTTTCATAACTCATCCCTGCGGTAACATCCAGATTTGTTTTTTCGCCTATATTATTTATATAATGAAAATAGTTATTGGTATTTATGTTCAATACCTGGGTTGTAATATAATATCCATAACCATTAGGCACGCCTTCGACTCTCGCAGTTAATTTTCCCCTGTATGCCTCTTCTGTCTGATTCAACTGGTCCATTCCAAGCTCTGACCTGAATGTTAGTCCATTCAGAATATTTACATTACCATAAACATTGCCAATGGTGCGGTTTACGAATGTGTTATAATAAGCATTATACACACTTAATAAAGGATTATAATAAACAGGATAGTTTGTATTTGGCTGTCCGGAAACAGGATCTAAAGCACCACTCGGTAACCCTGTTCTTGGATCGATGAGTGGGGTAATGGGAGAAAGTGCTACGATCTGAAGAGGAGTTGAAAACTGATCATCATTTGATGGCCTGTAATTCTCTGATCTGGCGAAGCTCATATTTGCACCAATGTTGAGCCAATTTTTCACTTGTTGATCGAGGTTAATCCTTCCATTATATCTTTTGAATTTATTCTTTACAATAATTCCATTCTGATCAAGATATTGACCAGAAACATAGTATTTTGTTTTATCAGTTCCACCGTTAAAATTGATATCATATTGTGAAATAGGAGCCCTTTGAAAAGCCTGATCTTCCCAATTCGTATTTACTTTTCCTGTTTGCCAGTCATTATTTCCTGCAGAATATCGCTTAAGCCTGTTGTCAACTCTTGCCTTATAAAAATCAAGAGCATCCTGAAGGGTTGCAAAAAAACCTGCTGCAAAATCCTGTTTTGCGGCCCCTACGCCGGCTGCTTCTTCGATAGCTACATAATCCTGCGCATTAAAGAATTTTCTATGACCAGAAGGATATTGCAATCCGGTATAATAACCAAATTCCACCTTTGAAGTTCCGCTTCTGCCTTTTTTAGTTGTAATAAGCACAACACCATTTGAAGCCCTGGAACCATAAATAGCGGCTGAAGATGCATCTTTTAAAATATCGATTGATTCGATATCATTCATATTAAGATCTGCCAAAGGATTCGTTGCTGCACCATTATTTGAAAGATTGTCTGTAATAACAGGGATACCATCAACTACATACAAAGGTTCATTACCTGCAGAAACAGATGATGCACCCCTGATGCGGATATTAATACCCTGTCCTAATTTACCATTCTGCTGTTCAACCAGAACACCAGCAGCCCGACCCTGAATAGCGGTTTCAAAACTGGTAGCGGGTGTATTATTTACCTCACGCGCGCTTATTTTGGAAATAGAACCTGTAAGATCTCTTTTAGACCTTGATCCATATCCCACAACAACTACCTCAGATAATGAATTAGTACCGATCGTTAATGTAGCATTGACATTATCTGAACTGGCAGATAATTCAATATTCTGATATCCAACGGAGCTAAACACAAGTGTGTTATTCGCCTGTGCACTGATAGAGTATGTTCCGTCATTTGCTGTAACAGTTGCATTTTTTGTGTTTTTTACGGAGACTGTAACGCCTGGCAAAGCGGTACCATCTCTGTCGGTAACCCTGCCTGTCACTTTCCTTTGTGCCCACACGGAATGAACAGTAAATAGAAGTACTGTTAAAAGGGCGAGTTTCAATTTTCCCATTAGTATAGATTTGTTAAAGAAGCAGTTTAGAAACCGGCAATATATTTCAAAATTTTATATGATGGTAAAAAATATTGATGGAAAACGACGTCCAGCCTTATTAGCAGAAGAATTATGAGAATTTTAATTTACTGAATACTAAACAAGATTAATAATTACACTAATACTTATGGCTACAATAATGGTGTTATAAACGAAGGAGATGAGACTATGAAGTAAAACCATTTTTCTAATCCTTTTGAAAGTGACACTAGTATCTGAAACCTGAAATGTCATTCCTACAACAAAAGAAAAATAAGCAAAATCAAGGTAATCCGGCTGATCATCTCCAGGAAAAATAATACCCCCGTATATTTCATTTGGGTCATCTGGTGTTTCACCATAATATAAATGTGCATACCTGCTTGCAAAAACGGAATGCAATAAAATCCATGAGATCCCAACGCCAATAATAGACATAGGTG
>JBJMLT010000047.1:0-2807 GCA_045805165.1 Flavisolibacter sp. | reverse complement strand
CCGGCTAACGGTTTTTTCTGTTAAGCATGCACTCATTAAATTGAAGGCAGCTTTTCGCTGACCTGCTCTTAGTTCACTAATAGGAATTCCTTTGCGATTATCTATTGGGAAATAATGAAAGTTGTACCGCTCATCCACATCAAAAGGATATAAAGCTTTAAGCTTTTGTATTGAATCTAAAGAATGCAAAAACTGATTAGCCGCTGAAGAAACATCCTGACATTTACCATTCGTTGATGAAATTATGGCTATAATTATTAGAAGCAGAAGCTTTTGACGATTCATAATATTAAGGTACGAAAGCTGGTTATATAATCTTATATTTAATGGTAAAGCATCACCCTTGAATTCTTTCAGACTTTTATATTCCGTTCTCATTTTTATCATCTTCATTTCCTGCACCAAACCTTATGGAAATCCAACACCTATAGATCCGGGCAATGGTAATCCGGCAGGTGGAAATCCGCAAAGCAGTTTTGCTTTCCATAAATTATGGAGCAAATCATTTGGAGGCACACAGCGGGATGGCGCATTCATTAATACCAATATTATTCGTACATCCGATGGTGGTTATGTAACAGCAGGTTATACATTGAGCTCTGATGGAGATATAACTAAATTTCATGGCTTCAGGGATTTCTGGATCATTAAAGTTGATTCTTCAGGTAATAAAAAATGGAGTAAAGCTTTTGGTGGTTCCAGAGATGATCTTCCTTATTCTATTGTAGCAACGAATGACGGTGGATTTTTAGTGGCGGGAGTTACATTAAGCATTGATGGCGATGTTTCTATTTCATTTGGTTCAGGTGATGCATGGATCATTAAATTAGATTCAAACGGAAATCTTATCTGGCAAAAATCTTATGGAGGCAATGATTATGAAGAGGCGGGTTATATTGTTCAAACTAAAGATGGCAATTATTTGATCGCCGGAACAACTTTTACCAATAATTCCGGTGATATTCCAAACAATCATGGAGATAAAGATGTATGGCTATTTAAAATTGATGGAAATGGAAATTTATTATGGAGTAAGCTTTATGGTGGAACAGCTGCAGATGTTTCACTAGGTATTACTTCAATTGGTTCCGGAGGATATGTAATAAATGCATTAACCACAAGCGGTGATGGCGACGTTGCAAAAAATAAAGGAATAATAGATGCATGGCTTTTAAAAGTAGATGAAAATGGAAACAGAGTATGGGCTTTGAATGTTGGCGGCAGCAAGGAAGATTCTCCCGAATCCATTAGTTCCGACAATGATGGAAATGTTTATGTTGCCGGGAGAACAAATAGCACTGATGGAGATATGATTTTAAACCAGGGAGATTATGATCTGTTTGTTGCTAAAATAGATTTAAATGGAAATAAGGTGTGGGTTAAAACTTTCGGAGGTTCTGCTGCAGACATGGGATATTCAATTTGCTTTACTAATGATCAAAATATACTTGTAGCAGGAAAAACTTCAAGTATTGATAAAGACATTACACATAATAATGGAGCATCGGACGGATGGCTATTAAAGCTTGACAACAATGGTAATAAATTATGGCAAACCAATTTTGGCGGCACTAACAGTGATGAAATAGATGCTCTATTACCAGAAGGAAATGGAACTTATACTGTTGCAGGGACATCCATGAGCAAGGATGTAGATATTAGTAGAAACCAGGGAGAATTTGATCTGTTTATTATGAGATTTAAAGAATGAAGAAGGCTGTCGGCTTTCGGCTATCTGCTGACGGCTGTCATCTGTTTATTGTTTACTGTATATTGTTTACTGTTTATTATTAGTGTATTGACTTATTGATTATTGATTATTGATTTAATATTTATATGTGCAACTTCTATTGGTGTCCATGTGTTATGATAATCTCCTTTGAGCACCATATCTGCTCCCCAGCCAAGTATAGTTCCATCTTTTTGTAGTGCCATTCCATATCCATTGCCGGCCTTTATAGCAATAGTATCATCTGTTTTAGGAACTTTTAATGGTAAAGAATTTATATCATTAGTTCCGGGTCGGCCAGAGCCCATTCCACCCAATGCTCCCCAGCCCCAAATTCTTACACTGCCATCTTTTAGAAGTGCCATACATACATTATTTGCATCAATAGCTACGGCATTTGAAATATTTTTTACCTGTACAGGAATATTGCTACCCTCGTTTTGATCTATATGTATTGCACCATTTCCCAATTGACCTTTATAATTTTTACCCCAAGCCCATACTGTTCCATCTGATAATAATGCCAATGCACCATTTTCACGATAAGAAATGGCTATTACTTTTGATATACCTGTTACTTTTACAGGAACAGAAGTTGTTGTATCACTACCATTTCCTAATCGACCATATGTTCCATCTCCCCAGGTGACTACAGTTCCATCATTCAATAAAGCCATTGGTCCTGAAATGGCAACCGCATTGTAGATGCCGAACACTTTAACAGGAACCGATCTACCAGACCAATGAGAACTGGTTGAAACACTGGTAATAGTTCCACCATCACCAGTCATACCTAAATTACCGTTACCCCATGCCCATACGGTACCATCCGATAGTAAAGCATAAGAATTTTGATTAGTAGCAGATATTGCTACAGCTTTGGAAATATTGCTAGCCTGAACCGGTATATCACTCCTTTTTTCATTCTTTGCGAGAGAAGCATTACCTAATTGCCTGTTGTCATTTGATCCCCATGCCCAAACGGTACCATCATTTTTCAGTGCAAGAATGTGAAAGGTACCAGCGGATATGGCAAGTACATGATCAATTCCCTGAAAAAGTTCCGGCTTTTGGCCGG
>JBJMLT010000046.1:0-5954 GCA_045805165.1 Flavisolibacter sp. | reverse complement strand
GTATCAAAGCCAACTCAAAGCCATATCAAAGCCAACTCAAAGCCAACTATAAGCCAAGCTCCAGTCAACCATAATCTCTCCGCGAACCTTCCCATACAAATCCCCCTAACATTAAAATGCTAACCCCAAAATATCGCCTATCTATTTATATCATTTTGATATCGGAATTTGTAATTGTGAATTTCGTGAAAACCTCATTCACGACCCCCGATTCCCGACCATTCACGATTGACGATTGATGATTCACGACTTTTAGGTTTTGACTCTTAACTTTTAACTTTTGACTTATTCACAATTCACGATTGACGATTGACGCCCCTTCAATCTTTCCACAAAAATGGAAACAACACTACGGCCAGTAAAATTACCAATACATCCGAGGCCACTAACAATAATATATTAGCCAATGGTATAGAAGCATCCATACTAAAAACAGTCCCGCTGATTTTCATTAAGATCAGTAATTGCGGAATAATAATAGGAAATCCCAGTATCGCCATTATAGCTGCGTTTTGTTGTGCTTTGGCTGCAATAGCGGCAAGGAATGTAAATACTAAGCTCAGGCTCCATCCTCCCAGGAAAACAATACCAATAAAACTTGCAGTCTTCAGAACCGGGAATGACATGAAAAGTGAAAATAAAATAATGCTCAATGCACTCATTACAAACATCAACACTGTATTAAAAAGCAGCTTGGCTAAAATAAATTCCTTTGCCCCGGTTATGGACTGGTAGTAAAGCATTCTGTTTTTGCTTTCCTGTAAAAAGCTTTTAGCTACCGCATTTATACTTATAAATAATTGAATGATCCAGAATAATCCATTCCATATTCCAGTATCCGGATTGCTTATGGACATATACAAAACAAATATGGTGGCGCCTACATAAAGTACAACACCATAAAATGCATATTGTTGCCTGATCTCAAGCAATACATCTTTTTTAAAAAGCGTCCAGATATGTTTAATCGATCGCGCCATCGAGGTTAAAGCAGGTTCGGCATCTTGGTTCATAGGCATTCTTTGCTCCCAGCATAATCTGTTCTTCGCTGGGAATAATACGATAGGAATAATTCGCAATGTTTCCGCATTTTACACATATAGCATGCAGCTTGGTTACATAATCGGCTTTGGCCATTAAAAAAGGCATCTGTCCGAAAGGCTTTCCCATAAAGTCCATATCCAGTCCCGTCACAATCACTCTTACACCCCTCATTGCCAGCTGATCGCAAACATTAGATATTTCATCATCAAAGAATTGCGCTTCATCAATTCCTATAACATCAACATCCTGTGCAAGTAATAAGATCTTTTGTGAGTTATCAATGGGAGTGGACTGAATAGCATTCTCGTCATGTGAAACGATCTTTATTTCATCATAACGAATGTCAAAAGCAGGCTTATAGATCTCCACTTTAAGGTTAGCGATCCGGGCCCGTTTTAGCCTCCGGATCAGTTCTTCTGTTTTACCGGAAAACATGGAGCCACAAATAACTTCTATCCATCCTTTCCTTTCACCTCTTAAGGTAGGTTCTATGAACATTTATTGATAAATTATGGCTTGTTTTGACTCAATTGGCAATCTCTTAGTAATTTTAGGCATATCTTTTCGTTATCTGATATATCCTATTCCTTAAAATCCCGAAAGTACCATAAAGATGGAAAGAATAAAGGCTCTTATAGATAAATTGTATCAGCAGGAAAAACAAGGTTGTAATCCCGCTCAATTACTTTTTACTGTTCAATTATTACATTCCGAGCTTATTAAGTTCCAGCAGGCGCAATATTCTAATTCCAGATCTAAAGTGGCTGTTACACTTCCGCTAAACTATCATATTACCGATGAAGTTCTTAGCATACCGGATATTGAAACAGAAATTAAACCGGAACCCATAGCACCTGTGCAAAAGCTTACTTCTGCTATCAGATCTGCAGTCCCTCCTCCTGCAGAACAAAAGGAATCCAAACCTTCGTGGACGCCAGAAAAAGAAACATTTAAAAAAGAAGATCTTCCTTATATACCACAACAACAGGTAATGAATCCGGCATTGGAATCTACTGTTGAATCTCCAACACTGTCACAACACAATGTTGCCAAAGAAATTCATGAAGTAATTTCACAGCCCAAAGAATCTTTGAACGATCGATTGAAGCAGGAAAAAACAGAGGTAGCCCACACTTTAAAAGATACTCCTATTAAAGACTTAAGAAAAGGTGTTGGCATAAACGACCGCTTCACTTTTGTAAATGAATTATTCCGTGGTGATGAAGCCATGTACGAAAGAAGCATTAAAACCATTAATGGCTTTTCTATTTATTCAGAAGCAGAATACTGGATAACCCGTGAATTAAAATCAAAGCTTGGATGGGATGATAATAAAGAAGCTGTTAAGCATTTCTGTCAACTGGTAAGAAGACGGTTCGCCTGAATATATTCCATTATTTTATTCGTTGCACCTGTATTATTATTTACATAGTCGCCTGCACTTATCGCCGCCTCTTTATTTATTATATTATCATTGAGTAACCTGTTCATTATAGCTTTCAACTCTTCATTGTTTTTAAAGCTAAAAGCTCCCTTTACAAAGATCATTTCCTTTGCTTCCCTGTATTTGGAATAATTGGGGCCAAACACTACCGGCTTATTATACACCGCCGCTTCCAGTATATTATGTATGCCGTCTCTTGTAAAACCGCCACCAACATAGGCAACTGTAGCATAATGATATAATTTCGATAGCATTCCAAAATTATCTATTATCAAAACCTTTTTATTAACTGATTCACTATTCCATTTTGAATACCTGCAACTATCAGCAAACAATTCTTCTATTTGATGAATACGTTTTTCATTTATATCATGTGGAGCAATTACTAATTTACTATTGTTGGAAAGTTCCAGGTTAGCTAACGCTTTTTCATCTTCGTACCAGGTACTTCCCGCTACTATTATTTTATTATTGCCTGCAAATTCCCGGATAACAGGAATATCCTTAAAATCATTTGCAATTTCTATCACCCTGTCGAACCGCGTATCGCCACTTAAGCTGCAATGATCGATGCCAATGCCTCTCAACAGCTCCAGTGATGAATTGTCCTGTACTAAAATATGCCTGAAGAAGAATAGCATTTGCCTGTAAAACCCTCCATACTTTTTAAAGAATACCTGCTCCTTTCGGAATACTGCAGAAACTAAAAGCAAAGGAATATGATGAAAAGCAGCTGATGCCAGATGATGATACCAGAATTCGTATTTAATAAAGATGCCCATTCTGGGATTAACCAGCTTTATAAATGCATCTGCATTCGTTCTTGTATCGACAGGCAGGTAAGATACAATGTCCGCCTGCTGGAATTTAAATGCAGGACCATAACCGGAAGGGGAAAAAACAGTTATCAGTATTTTATGATCAGGATAACCTGCTTTTAATTTCTCTATAATTGGCTTTCCCTGTTCCAATTCGCCTGCAGAAGAACAGTGCATCCAAATGATCTTATCTTCCTTATTAATCTTACCTGAAAGATCTTCATACCAATCCTTTCTACCCTTTACCCACAATTCCGCCTTTTTATTCCAAATACTACTTATTCGAATAATGCCGGTGTACAGATAAATAAATATATTATAGAGGAATACCAATTTTAAATAATAAGGAGCGAATATAATTACGTTATTAGCTAATTAG
This sequence comes from Flavisolibacter sp., assembly GCA_045805165.1. Taxonomy (GTDB): domain Bacteria; phylum Bacteroidota; class Bacteroidia; order Chitinophagales; family Chitinophagaceae; genus Flavisolibacter. The sequence continues at coordinate 2,269 of JBJMLT010000046.1, read as the reverse complement.
CTAATTTGCTAATGTTAGTGCTGTTATTAAAAAACGATCTATACCTATCTAACTATTTCCTTTTGATGGCAACGCTCTAATGGTTGGCACCTCTATTAAAATTGTTATTGTTCAAATTTTCAATTTGTTCTTATTCTTATACTTTATATATTTGCATTGTAACTTTTAGTTACAACGCCACGCTATAGTCTCTGTATTATAGCTTTGCCTCCAATGGAGGCATTTTTTATAGTATCCCCTAATGAAAAGAGTTATATTTTATTTCGATGGTTTTAATTTTTACAATGGTTTAAGGGAAAAGTCAATTGAAAATAATAAATGGAAAAATTATTATTGGATTGACTTCATAAAATTTTGTAATGGTTTTCTATATGATAAGACACATGAACTTATAGGTGTTAAATACTTTACAGCACCTCCTTCAAATGATAAAAAAAGAAGTCGGCAATCTGCCTTATTTTCAGCAAACAAACTATTAAATCCAACAAAATTTTCAGTAATTAAAGGCCAATATCAGGACAAACTTATCAGGTGCAAATTATGTAACAACAATTTTATGCATCCTGAAGAAAAAAGAACTGACGTAAGCATAAGTGTCAATATGCTTTTGGATTGTTTCAATGATAAAGCAGATCTATTAATATTAATTAGTGCGGATAGTGATCAAATTCCAACAATTCAGTCTATTAAATTACATTTTCCTAAAAAGGAAATCAAAGTATATTTTCCGCCATATAGGAATTCAACAGAACTATTATCAATAATGAAACATATTGTTTTTTTAAGCGACAATGAAGATAAATTCAAAAACGCAGTTATGCCATCAATTATAGATAGTGGTATTAAAAAATACACACAGCCCGATAAATGGAAGTTTTGATTTAAAGAGTTATTGCACTCATTTTCTTAATTTAAGAACCTTTTGAAAATATATTTAAATTCTTTAGTAACCAGCTAACCAGCTAATCAGCTAATTACATTTACCCTATTTTTGCCCGCTGTTTGGATATATCCAACAGCCATACGTAAAATTATTTTTGATGCGGTCAATTCAAATGGTTGATCTGAAACTTCAGTATCAGAAAATTAAAGAGGAAATAGATACTGCGGTTTTAAAGGTCATAGAAAGCAGTGCTTTTATTAATGGTCCACAGGTTCAAAGTTTTGCTGCCTCCCTGGCAAAATATAATTCTGTAAACCATGTAATACCCTGTGCTAATGGTACTGATGCCTTGCAAATCGCTTTAATGGCCTTAGGACTTCAGCCGGGAGATGAAGTAATTACACCTTCCTTTACATTTATAGCAACAACCGAAGTTATAGCGCTTTTAAAGCTTACTCCGGTATTTGTAGATGTGAATCCTAAAACATTCTGTATTGATCCTGAGTCTATAAGAAAGGCTATAACTCATAAAACAAAGGCTATTATTCCTGTTCATTTATATGGTCAGGCCGCCAATATGGAAGAAATAATGACTTTAGCGGCGGATCACAACCTTTATGTAATTGAGGATAATGCCCAGGCCATAGGGGGTGATTATTATTTTTCTGATGGAACGGTTAAGAAAACCGGCTCTATGGGCACTATAAGCACTACTTCTTTCTTCCCTTCCAAGAACCTGGGAGCTTATGGAGACGGTGGTGCCATAATGACAAATGATAATGATCTGGCTGTAAAACTGAAAATGGTGGCTAACCACGGCCAAAGCAAACGATATTATCATGATATTGTAGGCTGCAACAGCCGTTTGGATACCATACAGGCTGCCGTATTGGAAATCAAGCTAAATTACCTGGATAACTATATATCCGCCCGCCGAAAAGTGGCTGATTTTTACGACCAATCCTTTATATCCCATCCTCATATTACCACACCTGTAAGGTCTTCTTTTTGCAAACATGTTTTTCATCAATATACTTTAATCCTTGAGGGTATTGATAGAAACGAATTGCATGATTATCTTGCATCCCAGAACATTCCGTCCACGATTTACTATCCTGTGCCTTCTCATCGCCAGAAGATGTTTGCACAGTACAATTCATCAAAAACGGATCTACCTGTAACTGACTGGCTTACTGAAAGAGTTATATCCCTTCCTATGCATACCGAATTAGACCAGGAACAACTGAATTATATAACATCAAAGGTGTTAGAATTTATAAACCGCTAAATCGTGCATTATGAAAATTACAGTTGTAGGGACAGGCTATGTTGGTTTGGTAACCGGAACCTGCCTTGCAGAAACAGGTAACCATGTTTGTTGCGTAG
>JBJMLT010000045.1:0-7098 GCA_045805165.1 Flavisolibacter sp. | reverse complement strand
GAAAAATGAAAAAATGGAATCTTGCTTTTAGTTATTCCTGTTTTATTTATTAGCGTTCAAAAATACAAATTAGGCTGGTTCTAATAATCAATAAATTAATAATCAACCAATCTCCCTTTGCGCCCTTACCTCCTTATGCATCTTTGCGTGAAACAAAAAAGACCGTGCCTAAGGACTTTTAACTTTTAACTTTTAACTTTTGACTTATTCACGACCCCTCACTTCCTAATCATCTGCAGCAACTTATTAAAATTCTCCTGGTTGTGTTTTGAATTCATGGAAGCTTCTATATCCATTTTTTCCAATTGAGACAAGTGGAAATTCAAAGTGGCTTTATTTTCTTCTTTATCCGGGATGTATTGAAAATCTATCTTATGAATTGGGTACCCGCTGTTACTTTCAAAATAGGTAGCCATATCGCTCTGGAAATATTCCATCATCTTATACCAGTTATGTTGCAACAGGAAAAACGGCTTAACTGCATTTTCTGTAAGGTTATCATACTCGTATGGATTTTCCCATCCTCCATCCATTCGGTCTCGTATCTGAATAATTAGCACGCCTCTGGTATTCTGTTCTATCCAGTTTTGCATGTGCGACAGAAACCGGAGAGAATTTTCCACGCCATAGTTATCTCTTAATCCCCCATCCATAACATCTATAACAGGTTTGGAAGGCAGCCATACATTAGGCAATACAATCGGGAAAGTGGCATTCATGCGTAACGCTGTCAGTAATCTAAGATTATACGGATCCTGTTTAGCAAAGAATGTTGTAAAGTCAACTGCATCTGCTGCATTCATGCCATCTAAAGAATCAGATGGTGGCGCCATCATAAACCGTAAATGCTGTGTGCTTAGCAAAAGCATTTTCCCATCGCGTGTAATAACTGAATGATAAAACATTAAAGGAATATTGGCGGCTGATTCATCTGCTTTATAATCTCCCAGATGCTTATTCAAAACACCTCCTGTATTTTCATTCAAAGCCAGTTCAAATGCATATCCTCTATCTCGTTGATAACTATAAGAACCTATATTGAATTTCTGTTCAGGTGCAAAGAGATCCCTTGCAATGAAAGAAGTAAAAGTTGGATTCAAAAGATCTTCCGCTATATCATCTATATATTTTTTTGATTGGAGGTTGATAGAAGGATTGGACAATTTTTCCCTGTATAGCTCCCTGAAAAACGTAGCTCCAATCATGCCACCTGAAGCGCCGGTGAACAGAAATGTTTTTTTCATGATCTGCCCGTGAGTAATACTATCCAGCCTTTGCAACACATTCATGGTGAATGTTGCACTTCTGGTTCCCCCTCCGCTTGTGGTCATAATGATCATTAATGGCTTTTCTTCTCCCTGCTTTTGTTTCCACCGGTTCAGAATATTCACCATATTTTCTCTATCCCTTTTACAGGAATCGCTGTTGCTTAATTCTTCAAGGCTTTGCTGTGAATATTCAGGCTGGTTATCGGGTGAATAATTTAATCCATATGCCTTATTATGCGGATCGATCCAGTTAATCCGGTACATGAAGTTCAGAAGTACAACAAATACTATTAATGCGGGCACACTCCAGCTTTGAAAGAAATACACCAATGCTCCTGAAACACCGATAAGAATGGCAAAGAATAAAGTAATGCTTGCACCTGCCGGCAGCTGAAATACCTTATGGTCAAGGAAAAATCCAATAAGTATTAAGGATGTATAAGCAATTAGAACACTTACAACAGCAGCGAAGTGGTGTCTTTTAAATACTTTTTCCATCAATTCCTGCGAGTAATGCGATACGTCGCGGCATCTGCGTACCCGAAAGAAAGAATCGAGGAACCATTCAGAATAAATGAGGGTTTTGCCAATGGAAGAACCATTTTGAGGTTGAAGATGGGCAATTGCATTCTTGGCATTATTGAATACCGGCTGTAGCTTTCGGAATATAGTTTTATCCGCACGAAAGAAATAAATGAAGGAAAGACTTAATATTAATAACAATCCTGTTATAAAGCCTCCTGTAAGAAATATGATCTCGACGTTACTTACCAGTTCTTTATAATGTTCGAACTCGTAGGCTTTGATTAGATAAAAAACCAAGAATGTAATTGGAATAACACTATTGTTGATGCAATATTTTAAAAAGGGGAATTGAGTCGCTGCAAGGAAAGAAAAGTGACGGCTGAATAAAATAAATGTGGTAATGTTCCAGCACATGATAAATACTCCTATGCACACACCCATTATAACAGTACCCAGTGAATTAACGTTCCCAATATATTCAGGTGCCAGGAATAAAGCATCTGCACCGAAGCTTTTCATGAACGAACCATTTACCACGCTGAATAGTATGAACCAGAATACAAGAAGGACCTGGTACTTGCGAAAGTGGAGGAAAAGTAATTGAACGGGTAACGAATAAAAAATTCCTCTCAAATAGGCCATTAGAGAATACGTGGATTTCATCGTCCTCAAAATACTACTAAATCAAATGACGATCAATGCTAATTGATTCAGAATTAGCTTTTTGTTTAAGATGAAGGTAAAATAATGCCAAGACCATCGAAAGAAGCAGTAAAATGGCCACAATCTGATGCAATTGTGCCATCCATTCAAAGATATTCCACTTCGTGACCCTGATCCTGGTACTCGTTAAAACAGTTAAAACACCCAATGTTAATTGAATGGCAACAAGAATAGCCGGGAACAGCCTTGCTGTTTTAAATCCACCACCGGAAGGGATTTTAATGGCTTTTACTGTCCAAATGCAAATAAGAATGAATAAAAGATAAGCCAGTGTACGATGGATAAATTGAATAACAATAGGATTATCAATAATACTTAACCAGCCTTCAGGCCTGTTAAATACATAAGATGGTATAAACGTTCCATTCATGTCTGGCCAGGTAGGGACAGCAGGTGCTGCTTTATGTCCTGCCATTAGTCCGCCAAAAGCTAATTGTATTACTATAACTACTAAAATAATCCAGGTAAAACGTTTAAGAGGCCTGTTACAGACCAACTCCTGCCTATCAATTAATAATTGAAGTGCAAACCAATAAGTGTAGCTTAAAAGAATTGTTGCGAGAACAAAATGCATAGCCAATTTGGTAGGCTGTACATAAATTGCTTCTCCGGTTAATCCACTAGCCACCATGATCCAGCCCACAGCTCCCTGCAATGCTCCCAAGAGAAATAAAAACACCAGGAAATTGATCATTTCCAGCTTGAAACGCCGCTTAACCAAAAAGATCAAAAAGGGAAGAAGGAATACAACCCCTATAATTCTACCCCATAACCTGTGAAACCATTCCCAGTAAAATATGAACTTAAAATCGTGTAGTGTAAAATTGGCATTAAGTAAATGATATTGTGGAGTTAGTTGATATTTATGGAAGGCATCCAGCCATTGAGCATTATTTAAAGGAGGAATAATTCCTGTAACTACATCCCATTCTGTTATTGATAATCCGGATCCGGTAAGCCGGGTAATGCCTCCCAAAATGATCTGTATCATTAACATTCCCACCCCAGTAAGCAGCCAATAAGCTATAATCTTATCCGAACGATTTTCCATTACGCGCGCAAAGGTAAAAGGAGAATAGCTAATCAACTTAATTAACCTAATCAACCAACAAAACAAAAGCACTACCAGACAGGCAGTGCTTTGTTAACCTTCAACCATTCTTTTACGGCAGATCATTTATAAAATGCAGCACATGAAAAAGACAAGAATTAGACAGTTAAACGCTGCTTAGGTTTAATTAAACATCAGCTTCTTCTAAAACATCTGTATCATTATAGCTGAGCCTGAACGAGTTACGATGATATTTACATGGGCCGTATTGATCCAGCGCTTCCTGGTGCTCTTTGGTAGCATAGCCTTTATTCTGAGCCCACTTATATTGAGGGAACTTATGATGCAATTCTTTCATATAATCATCCCTGTAGGTTTTTGCCAATACACTGGCGGCAGCTATAGAAAAATAAATACCATCTCCCTGGATAATACATTTATGAGGGATCTTTTTATACCTGATAAACCTGTTGCCATCAATAAGCAATAATTGAGGTTGTGGGTTCAATTGCTTTATGGCAAGGTGCATGCTTTTAAATGAGGCTTTTAAAATATTATACTTATCTATTTTTTTATTACAAAGACTTGCAACGGCAAAGGCCACAGCCTGTTGTTCTATTATGGGCCTTAATTCATATCGTTGTTCTTCGGTAAGTTGCTTTGAGTCATTCAAAAAAGGATGAGAGAAATCTTTTGGAAGTATAACCGCTGAAGCAAAAACAGGTCCTGCAAGGCAACCTCGTCCGGCCTCATCACAACCTGCTTCTATTAATTCTTTCTGGTGGTATGCCTGCAGCAATTGGTGTTTTGTCAAAAATAAGAAGCAAGATGTACATATATAAAATCTTTTGATCTTTTTTTATAAACACTGCTGCAGATAATTAGTAAATTTAAATACAACCACAGAAGCCATGCGTGCAGTGCGTTCATCATGGTTCCCCTTTCTGCTAGGATTAATTATCATAGTTGTTATTTCCATTGATTTATTTTCAGGTGGTAACCATCAACCTATACTAGAATCAATACATCGTTCTTTTAATGAAAACGGTGAATGGGTTCCTCCGGACCCAAATGATATACCACCTGGAAAAGCAGGTGACAGTATTCGATATGGAATGGATTTAATAGTGCATACTGCAAAATACCTTGGGCCGAAAGGAATTGTTTCGCAGATCAGCAATGGCATGAACTGTCAGAATTGCCATCTAAGTTGCGGCACCATTGCTTTCGCAAATCCTTTTTCAGCAGTTGCCTCTACTTATCCCAAATACAGGGAAAGAAGCGGCCGGGTTGAAACTATTGAATGGAGGATCAATGAATGCATGGAGCGAAGCCTGAACGGGCATAAGCTGGATAGTGGAAGCTACGAGATGAAAGCAATGGTTGCCTATTTAAAATGGATTGGCAGCGGTGTACCTAAAGGAATAAAACCAAGGGGTTCAGGAACTGAAATGCTTCCTTATTTAAGCAGGCCTGCAGATACTGCCAAAGGCAGGCAGGTTTATATTTCCAGATGTAAGCGTTGCCATGGAATTAATGGCGAAGGTTTATTGCAGGATTCAGGTTCTTATACTTATCCTCCTTTATGGAACAATCATAGCTATAATGTTAGCGCTGGAATGTATACTTTGTCAAGACTCGCCGGATTTGTTAAAAATAATATGCCTTATGGAACCGTAACATGGAAAAATCCTGAGCTGACGAATGAAGAATCATGGGATGTAGCTGCATTTATTAATACACAACCAAGACCGGAGAAATTCTTTGTTTACGACTGGCCCGATGTATCTAAGAAACCTGTTGATTTTCCATTCGGACCATATTCAGATAGCTTTTCACAATGGCAACATAAGTACGGACCGTTTGAGCCAATTAAAAAAAAGAAGGGTAAAGGTTGAAGGAGTAGTTCATTTCTGTGTGCAATTTTCTATTTAATTATTGGCTCAAACGATTACCAGGGAAATTAATTAACCTGCATAGCAATAAGCACAGCCATGCTCCTGTGCACGACCTACAGCCCACACACCTGAAGGAACAACTTGTACACCTGGAAGAATGCCAGAAAGAAAATCTTTTTTGACATCTTCTGCATTAAGGCCCATGCCCTGAGCAAGAGCAGCACTATAAACAGTTATAGCCATATTGCATACGCAGAACATAACACCGCTATCCTGTAATTCATTAATACCGATGTTAACCGCGCCAAGACCGGGAATTTGGAAATCACCAGGTTTCGGTTTCCAGAAGGCATTCCGTACAGCGGAAGCTTTAGTTGCTGGGTCTTGTACTTTAAATACGTCACCAAATTTGTATTTGGCCCATAGGCGGTCTTCCATAGCGAATGGAATAGCACTATGACGGAAGATCACCACTGCGTTGGTGTCTTTTTCAGCAGTACCGGTAAGCTCGTTGGTCATTAGAAATACTCTGGGCCAGGCAAATGGCATCATTTCATTAGGAGCAGGCACATCGAATACAATACGATGTTTTCCTTTGATCTTTTTGAACCATTCGTCCGGATCGTCAGGATTGGTACTTAAGGGGGCATTTTTAGCAAGGGTTTGAAGAGGAGTGCCTAAAGTGGCTATGCCCATTGCTACTGCTCCAGTAGCTAATGATCCCAGGAACCCACGGCGGTGAGTAGTAAGTTCATTACTTTCCATAACAGTTGTTTTAGATGAAAAAATATTAACTGTATAAGCTACGAAGTATTGGCAGGGTGGCAAAAAAAATTCCGTTCGTCCACGTTGAAGGAAGAGCTTATATTAAATAGCAAAATTATAAATGATCAATCACCAATGATTTGAATTGGGCCGTATTGAAACTACAACCTGCTTGATTAATAACTAGAAGCTTAAAGCTAGAAGCTAATAACTTGTTCTCTACGGCAGCGCTTGCATCTACAAAAAGTTGTTTATGAATATCCCCAATAGTATGATTAAAACAATTATTTAAAGCTAAAGCAGAGCGGTATGACTTTAGATGTAACACTAATACATAAACTCCGAATAATCAGAAGGTAAGCAGCCGATTGATCTTAGGTGGTGGCTGAGATTATGGCGTAAAGGTTGCTTACCTTTCTTTCCATTTGAAATTTTAGAAGAACCAAGAATAAGTGATCGGAAAGACCTTATGAATAGAAAAGAAGTTAACAACGGAGTTGTAACAATCAAAGTAGTCTTAACGGGCTACTTTTGATTTTAATGAACATGCTCATTCTATAGAGAAATTAAGTATGAATACTTAGGAAAATTACTTAATTTGTTTACTCCCTTAACTCTATGGAATTAGTAATGTTAATAGAAAACAAACTAATTGATTCCACTCCGGTTGAATTTAAATTGCTATGCGAGCCAGGTTATCTTGAAAGCCTCAAAATGCAACTTGAAGAAAAGCATTCTTTACTAGTTGAATGCAACAAAGGGAATGTAATTTTTTACGTAGAAGGAGTGCCTTCTGCTATGAATAAATGATCATCATACCAACTAATGATAGCAGGAAAATTCTTGCAAATAAATATACAATTTGATT
>JBJMLT010000044.1:0-8716 GCA_045805165.1 Flavisolibacter sp. | reverse complement strand
TTAGGTCCCCAGTTAATTAACCATATTTCTAAATTCCCTGCAACCGGGACAGGTGGTGCATCGCATGAAGCTGTTATCCACTGGGTTTCATCATCACCCACTGTATCTTCTACATAAATAAAATCTGTATTAGTAGAAAATGAAGAGTTAGTAGATACCCATCTTGGATCAGGGTCAACTGAGGTAGGGCCATGCAAAAACCAGTAAGTACCATCGGCACCAAAAAAACGTACTTGCATTACTCCTGATCTTCTGAAGCCTGTGCCACTACCTCCTACATTTGCGCTAAGCCTCGTATCAACTCCTATGGTAAACCTGTCTGATAGATCCACAGGTATAAGATTAGATTTTACATAATAAACCTGTGTAGATGGCTGCTTTAATACTAAATACCTTTCCTTTTCATATCCATCAATGATCTTACGGATTATATATGCTGCATCTGTAGGTGGTGTTGAACCTGATAAATAAATTCCGGTCGTCCAATCAGCAAGCGTATAAGAATAGTAATTAGTAGGAAGTGTAATACCTCCAAGTGCTGGGCCACGGCTAAAATCTATATTATCAATGATCTCTTTAGGATAATCAAAGTCATAAGTTAGTTTAACTGATTTCTTCGGCCTTGCATAATTAACAATACAATCTTCTTTAACCCATTTTGTTACCTGAGTGCTTCCAATAGAAGTAATTAAATCGGTTCTGTCTGAATTCCTGCTAATATAATTACCACTGGAATCAAATTGATAAGAGTAAATAATAGGTTTATCATATTCATCTATGTGCCCTATCCACCAATTGCCATTAAATTGAGTTAAAAAACAATCCCACTTTAATATCTTTTCTATTACTGTATAACAATCCTCTGAAACGTTTATATCCTTTTCAAATGTTTTAGCATCGAGATACACATGATCCCAGGCTGGTAGATCAGGATAGGTTTGTTCCATGAATGTGTTGGCTACCATTATTTCAAGATTCAATCCTGTCTTTCGTAGTGCCCAGGCTAAGTATTGAATGATCTTATTTTTACCTCTTGGATTCAGACCGGATAAATCGGTTAAAGAAACATCTTTAAGGGTTGCCAGATTATCTGTAGCGGTTAAAGTAACTATTTGCGGATCTGATAAAAATGGTTGTTGATGGTCATCCATTACCAAATAACCCCTAAAACAAACATCTCCACTATTTAGAACCGCTTCTACATACCAACGGTTATCATCGCCTATTGAAAATGTAGAAGCACTGGCAAGTCCAGAAATAAATTGTATGGTAGCTTGTTTGGCACGTATAGGAGTGTGCTTATCTCTATTGTTATCAATAGCAGCCAAACTAAAAGGCCTCTCTGCTCCTGTAAGCTGAATATAAGTTTGAGAACCTCCGCCTCCTACAAATGTGGTAGTATCATAAATTGAAACGTTTAAGTTTGGCTCTAATCCTGATGTTGTGATATTATACGCTATTGTGTACGGCATACTATTTAATTGAAATTGATTATTGAGTTTTTATAACTGGAATTAGATTTCATTACTCTCTGGTAGGCTGATTTATTCCTATCATTTAATAGCTGCAGGTTGGCTTTAGTTGTATACCTGTCTATAAGTGCTAATTCAGCAGTAATTAAAATAAATCGACTATAAACCTGTCCATCTTTGATTAAAGGCCTATTGTCTATTGCCATTGTTCCTTCAGGAATTTCATAAGGTGAAAAGCTTTCCTTATTATTTGACAAAAAAAACTTTCCATGAAGTTCCTGTTTAGCCAAAGGATTAAGTATATATTGATATCCTTCAACATAGCCTAATATGTAGCTATCTCCTTGCTTTATGACTGCATGAATAGATTCTCCTAGTAATAGACCTCCATCAATAGAATTAGCAATTAATCCTGCATGCTGTAACCCAATAAATTCATCTTCAGTTATAGGAACAGATAAATTATCGGATTTCCAATATTCTTTATCAAAGCGTTCTAAAAGGCTAATTATTTTTTCCATTATTTAAAATTTAATTAAGTAATTACCCATGTTAATTTTGGTGTTAATTCAAAAAAGTTTCTCATCATTAGTGTATCAGAATAATCCGGACTTCTACCAATCAATTCCTTTACTTCATCCTTACCCACTACTTCAAGCTTGCTATCTTTATCAGCATTTTTCTTTTTCACTTGCTCTAATTCAGAAATGATCATTTCCATAATATCTAAATCCGTGCAATTAATGTATATCTGCTTTTCTGTAACTTTCTCAGCAAGCATGTAATAACACTGGCTTTTTAAGTTTCTATAATTCTCCTTTGTCTGCATTTTTGGATTAATAAGGGGAGAGCTATTATTGACAAAGCTTTTACATCTTAATTCATCTACTACTCCCCCTCCAACTCCATCGCTATCAGCCACCGTATTACTATTTGCTATGCCATGCTTTTGCTGCAAGGACCTGATATAATCCGCTACTTCTGTAGTTTTTTTATGTTTTAAGGTGTGTATTTCTTCCACCCTCCACCCTTCCCAAACCATTATCACAGTATTATCCTTTCCAAACCTGGCGACATCTGCCGTTATGTACTTAACTCCTTTGGGAACAAATGAATTCGTAAACAGGTCTACAATGCTGTCATAATCCATTAATGCATTATCATCATCATCATAATCGAAGTTTCCATACAGTAACCTTTGCTTTCTAACCTTATCCTTTATTCCCTTTAAATTTTCAATATAGTTTGTGTCTATGTGGGGGTTGTCGGTTACTAATGCTTGTAGAAATTTTACTCCCTCCGGTAATGTCCCGGATTTAAAAGGTTTCCAGAAAACCTGATGACACCAATTCTTTTTTGGGTTAAGTGTAACGAATAACTTACCCAGGATCTTATACTTGTCGTTATTCTGTCTGCCTATCCTTGATTTTAATGTATCGTAAGCTCCAAAATTTACTTCTCCGGCTTCTTCAATCCACCCTCCGGTATATTCGATTGATCCATAACGCTCATAAAACGGATCTGAAGGAAGTAGCTTTAAATCAAGTAAATCAATCCGGCTTCCATTTTCAAATTGTATATAATGATCCATGCCATTATATTTCCAGCTTTCAATTTTATATTTCTTACAGACTTTTAAAAAGGTCTGAAATGTACTTTCTCTTAACCTCTTTAATTCTTCCCTTCCAATAAACCAACGGGTATCCGGATATAGTAAAGACATAAATACTAACCATACACACCCTGTCCAGGATTTAGCACCACCCGCACCACCACCAAAACCAAATTCCTTTGTACAATCATCTGTAAGCGTATTTAAAGCCTCTTCCTGCTTTTCATGCTTCTTACCATTGTCAATGGTTATAAAGTCAAATAAACCCCTTTTAAATGCCTCTGTATATACTATGGTTAATTTATTATTCATTAATCTTTCTCTGTAATTCTATATACTGCTTAATCTCATCGTCTGTAAGCTTAGATAAATCGGCGTTGTTATTATTTATTTCCTGCTTAGATTCAACTTTCTCAGCTAATCCTAAATCCCTGGCAATAATTGCAGGATTAAAAAAACCTACTGCCGCCCCTTCAAACTTTTGTGAGTACATTACTTGTTCTATAGCTTCTATAACCTTTGAATATTCGGGGTATTTATTTTTATAATCCTTCCATGTGCTTTCCCCTATTTGACAGTAATAACATAAAGCTGCTATTGTGTATGGCCTTCTCTTTTTAGGATACATGGTAACATTACTTCCAAATACCTTTTCCTCATATAATGGGTTATCATCTACCCATTGGAAATACTCACAAGCCGTCTTCCATAATTCTTCGGGAGTTTCAAATATCTTCTCCCTACCATGTGATTCCCTTAACTTCCAAAACTGGTTTTCTATAGGTGCTGCCATATTTATCTGCTTTTAATAACTTTCTTTAATTCTTTATTTTCTTTAGCTAATTCCCTGAGTAGCTTTCTTCCTGCCCTGATCATATTACCTCTTTCATCTTTAAAAAACACTAAACCGTATTTAACGCCTGCAATGGTAATGTTTGAGAAAATGATTTCCTCTTTGCCGTAATCCTTTAAAGCTTGCTGAAGTAGTATTGATGCTTCTGTTATTGATTGATCCATATCTCTTATCATGCTATTATTATTTTACGGTTTGATATTCAGGTATAGTAAATCCTATTTCTTCCCACCATTGCAAAAAGGAAGGGAAGTCTTTAGCCACAAATGCTAGTCCTCCGGCTTTTTTGATGCGTTCCATTTCTCTTATCTGTGCTTCACTCATCCGGTCCTTACCAATCTTGATTTCCACATCGCCACTTTTACCCTGATAAACAAAGCGGAGATCGAAGGCGCCCTTATTACTATTCCCTTTCGTCCATTTCATTTCTCCGCCTATCTTTCTCATTATGCCCGTCGTGTTTATCCGGTTTACATAACCTCCCTGATGCTTTATAAAGTCCTCTATGCAGCTTGTCAGCCCATTTGCGGTATTGTCCTTATAAGGCTTAATTTGAAGCTTATAGCCTCCTGAGAGCTCAAAAAATCCTGGAGCTGTCTCCTTAACGTAATCCAGTTTCAATCGTTTTAATAATTCCTTCCAATTCATGCGCTTTGTTTTAATTCCTTTTCCGATATTTTTCGGCAATCGTATTGCACAACTACAGTATTAAAGTCAACCACGCTGGCAGATAAAACCCCTGGCAGCTTCTTTATTTTTTCAATAGTATTGAATGGATCCTTATTCTTTGAAACCTTCATTTCCAATCTTGTTTTGTACTTCATTTTTTTAAGGTTTTGCATCGATTCCTTGATTTCCACGATTTTTTGCTTTTCTTTTTAGTGCTCTATTTATTTTCTTAAAATATTTAGCCCTCTAATAATTTTTATAATAAATTGATGTAATTGATGTTCTCTTTGATTATTAATGTTTTAATGATTCCTAAATTGATGTTGAATCGTGTCGAAAAAAGAAAAATCATGTCATAAACTATATAGTATTAGTTAGTAACCTTATTTCCTTACGTCTATTAGCTTGGTAATTGCGCTGTTCTTCCAGCTTAAATCCAAAAAGTGAAGCAGATTCCTTGATTCCCGACTTGAATTTTTTACCACTGTATCGATTTTTATCCTCATTTGCCACAATCAGGAACTCATTATATAGCTCATTAAAGGCCTTAAATTCGGCACATCCATTTCCTGAATATTCCTGGAACCATTCAAGGAAATCCTCTGAATATTTAAGCTTTATGTGCTTCTTATTAAGTGATTCGCTGCGGATATTATCTTGAATCCCTTTATCCAGGTAAAAGCTGATACAGTAGAAATTAAAATTGTAAAACCTGTTCCATTCTTCATTATCCCATCCATCAAATAGCTTGTGTTTAAAATGTTGCTCCGGAGTATAACCAGGACTAAAAAAGCCTGAGAATTCAAAAACCTTTTGCCTCCGCTTGGCTGCATTGGAATTTTGATCTACAGTAAAGTTGGTAGTAATGACAATCTTAGGGCTACGTTTAAAGGGTATAAAAAATTCATCCCTGTGTTTCTTTTGGACCTGTAAGCCCTCGGTTATAACATTGAATAAGCTCTCAAAGTAGAAGTGCTTTTTAGTATCCTGCACAGCAATAATATTTGTATCCAGGTTAACCCTTTGCCAGGCAAATTGACTTTCTGAATTAAAGGTTTTTCCGTCAATATCAACAACACTCGAAAGGTGTCCTAATCCTTTTATAACTATTCCCTTACCTGTGCCACCTCCCTTTTCTTCGTTCTCTGTTTCTTCTCCAAGTACAATAGCATATGGCCTGGATGGATCCTTATACTTATGGAGTAAATAACCAATAATAGATTTTAAGTAAAACCATTTGTCGGCCTGTTCACCTGTCATTTGTTCCGCTTTATCATTCCCACATATACAGCATGTAAACTCATAATACTCTCCGGTCAATACATTATCATCTGAAAGAGCTATATCAAAAGGAATTACTGAAGATTTCCAAACATCTTTTCCAATTTCACCATATTGCTTTAATACTCTATTATCTCTATCAATACAAACTACTCCGTTTCTAAATAACTTATAGGCTGTTGATTCTGTATCGGTTAAGAAATCTGGTTGATAAGGGTCTAAAAATTCAAGTATTGCTTTTGAAAAGTAAGTATCAGCACCTTTGTATATTATTTCTAAGAGCTCATCCCTGGTAGTACCTAAATCAAATAAATCCGGAAGTGATGCTACATACTGTTTAACAGATTCCTTTATCTGTTCTGTGGATATTTCTTCAATAAGGCATCCGGTTTTCTTAATAAACATGTATTTAGTAGTACCTTCCTCATAGTAGTATTTATATGTTCCACTATTACTTAAATACCTGCAGAACTTTGTACGGTTAAATGAAATTCTCTTAAAGTAATTCCCAGCCTTCTTTTCATAACCGACTTCCCAAAACTCACTAATAAAGGGTCCTGCCTCATTATCGTAAGCCTGTATTATTTCCTCAGCTTCCTGATCCGTTAACCTTTCCGAATACTTTAGTTCAGTTATTATTTCCTCTTTTGTTTTCCCATTAGCTTTATACCGATTGATAATACTTTTAACCTTCTGGAAATTATGTACACGCTTTCCATATCCCTTTACTTCTAATTCCTTACAGACAGCCGAAAAATCATTATTGTACTTTAATCCTGCTAGTATGGCCGTGTGGCTATAGGCTTTCTCAGAATCAAAAGAGCTGGATGTAGTCCAAACTTTAAAAAGCTTCTTTTCTTTATGGTAGTCTGCACTTATGCCGGTTGTTTTGCCTGGACGTGTATAATATACCCTTTCAGAATTCTCTTTAAATACAGTCCATCCATGCTCAGTTAATAAATCTTCAATGGATCCATTTTTATTAAAATCATCCCAAGGAGTTGCACTATATACCGATTCAGAATTAAAATCTCTTTTAGGTGAAGCAGCAACTTCACTTAATTGATTGAAGGATCTGCACGTATTTAATAACAACTCTCTTTGATCTATTGTTATAATGGGTATTTCATTATCCTGAATAATAGTGTAACCTGGTGATGGAAAAGTAATTGCATAGCCACCTTCGCCTCTTGTTTCGATCAATACATAAACCTTAGTATTAGGATTATTTTTTAATTCCTGCTCTGTTGCCGGCCTACGTGCTAACTTTTGATTTCCTTCTGGTGTTTCACTTCTAAAATAAAAATGCAGTCCTCCGGATGGAGTTCTAATAACTCTAAGGGAATTATATAAATCAAGGTCCTGCTCTTTTATTAATCTTATAAGTTCTTTTTCTAAATTTCCTGATATATCATATTTCAGATCAACATCAATTATCTCCAAGCCTCCCGACACGCAACCACCAACTAATGCAATTCCTTTAGATACATCTTTATTAATTAAAAGTTCCAATTCCCGATCCGGAATTATTGATTTCTGATATTCTTTCCAGCTTCCTACTGCTTTCTTATCACTACCCGTTACTACAACAGAAAACCCTTTATTTATCAATGATTTTGCCTCTGAAAGCAAGGAATATTTTGTATCTTTACAGTATATACGTTCATTAGATTTATTAGGGGTTGCAGCCGTTATTTGCAGCCCTTTTTCTTTGGTTTCCATTACGCTACTTTTAACCCGTTTCTATTATATTTTTTTAGCGTTGTAAGTCGAGCGAGTATCTCAGTCTTTTTATAAAGTTTTTTACCCTTTATATAATGGACAGGTAATAAACCTTCATTTGTCCAGTTATTTAAAGTGCTGAGAGATATAGCGGGAAGAAATATTTTGCATGCCTCTTTAGGGCTAATAAGCTGCTCCTCTGATTGTTTTTTTTCATTCAACAATCTAGAAACTTCTTCCTGGATAATGGGCCTAAAGGCATTCAATAGATCTTCTAATGAACAACCTTGTAGAATTACATTGCTGTTCATTATTTAGAGGTTGATTGTGGTTCCTTACTATTAGTCTTACCATTTAAAATGCTTTGGACCTCATCTTTATTAAAGCGAATACGTCCTCCGATTTTAACAGGATTTAATAACCCTGATGACTGTAAATTGTAAACAGTCATAATAGAAGCTCCTAACATGACAGCTGCTTGCTCCCTGGTTAGAAGATTAGTAATTACATTATCGGTTTGCATTAATGCTTATTTACGATGTTAGTAAATGGCATTACACTCAGATTGAGTAAAGCATTATTCCAATAAAGGAATTCCTAGTAGTAGTAAAGTGTAATAATTAGTAGTGAAAGCTGCCCTTTCGGGTCCTAGTAGAAGTAATAAAGCCGTACAAATATACAACTTTTATATTTTATGATATTTATAGAATTATCCACACATGTGGGTTAATTATACTGATTTGATTCCAGGTATATTTTCAAAACCAGGAATATTTGAAATATGGAAGTTCTTTTTACCTGAAATTGAACGAACCTCAAGTATTTCATTTTTATAAAAAATAATCGAATCATATACATCTGTTTCGCCCGCTATTGCTCTACAAGTAGCACCGAAACAATATAAAATTCGATTAGTTATTTTCAATGATTTAGCTAACTCATAACTTCTATAAAATAAAGGTTTAGCAAGTTTATGGTTATCGCTCTTAGTATACAAAACCCCCTTTGTATATAATGCTAATTCTAATATCTTTAATAACCCGTATTTTTCACTAATCTGGATTACTTCATCAATTATTTTATTTGCTTCAGAATCATTATCCTCTA
>JBJMLT010000043.1:0-3948 GCA_045805165.1 Flavisolibacter sp. | reverse complement strand
GGAAATATGTGGTTGTTCGGTGGGGATGCCGGAAATGGTCTTACTGTTTATAATTTTTATAATGATCTATGGAAATTCGATCCATCTTCTAATGAATGGACATGGATGAAAGGAAGTAATACGGTTAACCAAATGGGTAATTACGGAACCCAGGGGATTAGTTCTCCTTCTAATACTCCAGGGGCCAGGCAATTCAGCAGTGCATGGAAAGATGCTTCAGGAAACTTTTGGGTATTCGGTGGAAATGGCATGGGCACTACAACAGGCAGAGGTGCATTGAACGACCTTTGGAAATATTCGGTTGCCAATAATGAATGGACATGGGTAAAAGGTAAGAGTACCACCAATCAAAAAGGCGTATATGGAACTATTGGAGTCGCGGCTTCTGCAAATATGCCCGGTGCCAGAGCTAATGCCTGCACGTGGACAGATAAAAATGGAAACTTTTGGTTATATGGCGGAAATGGAATGAGCGCTTCTTCGTTCGGATCGTTAAATGATCTTTGGAAATATGATCCCGTAGCTAATGAGTGGACATGGATGAATGGAAGCAACACAACTTCACAATTGGCAGTTTATGGTACAAAAGGAATATCATCCCCTCTTAACACACCAGGTGGAAGAAGCAGTGCAGCATCATGGACAGATACGAATGGAAACTTATGGCTATTTGGTGGTATGCAAGGTTTCGGTTCGGGTTTTCTGAATGACCTTTGGAAGTACGATCCTGTTACCAGTCAGTGGACATGGATGAGCGGAAGCAATTCAAATAGCAATCCGGGATCATATGGCATAGCTGGAATTGCCTCTTCTTCCAATGTACCAGGATCAAGAATTGGAATGACCGGATGGACCGATGCTACAGGAGTATTATGGATGTTTGGAGGAGATGGATATGATGCCAATTCAACAGTGGGCTACCTGAATGATATTTGGAAATTTGATCCCATTAGTAACCAATGGACATGGATGAAAGGAAGCAATACGGTCAACCAGAATGGCAGTTACAGTACAATTGGATTAGCTAATGTAACTAATGCGCCCGCTGCAAGATCTTATGCGGTGGTTTGGAATTCGAATGGGAATAACTGGATCTTCGGAGGTACAAAAAGCGGAACCTATTTAAACGATCTCTGGTCAATTCCTATTGTTGTTATACTGCCTGTAAAGCTTGAATCATTTACAGCGCAAATAGAAAATAAACAGGTTAAGTTAAATTGGACAACAGCGCAGGAAGAAAACTCATGGGAATTTATTATAGAAAGAAGTGCAAATGGAAAAGACTTTTCTCCTGTTGGTACGGTATCAGCTTCAGGTAATTCTTCCATACAGGTTTATTATGAATATTATGATCGTGAACCGCTTGCTGGTAATAATTATTACAGACTTAAGCAGATAGATAAAGATGGAAGCTTTGAATATTCCAGGGTAATATTGGTAAGCAAACATAATGAGAAGGTGCAGGTAATTCTTAAGCAGAATCCTATCCTGTCAGAATTAAATGCCAATATAGTTTCAGTGATTAATCAAAAAGCGATTATTACGGTATTCAATACAAATGGACAGCAATTATTGAAAACTGAAAAGGACCTTGTGATTGGATCTAATTCGTTTTCGGTTCAATGTTCTTCATGGAATAAAGGGATATTTATTTTCACTATTCATACCAACGATCTGACTACTTCAATACAAGTTGTAAAATGACCTTTTAGCTTAAGACTTTATCTTCAATATATAAATATGCTGAATATTTCCCCTGTTCAGCATATTTATATCTTCGTAGAATGCTTGCAGCCCAAACTCTGAAATTCCTCGGTGGATTAAAAAAGAACAATAACAAAGAATGGTTCGAGGCGCATAGATTGCAATATGAAGCCGCCAAAACAGACTTCTCTAACTTCATTCAACTGGTAATTGATGCATTTCAAAAAATCGATCCTTCCATTGCAGGACTTACATCTAAAGATTGCATGTTCCGGATCAATAGAGATGTTCGATTTTCAAAAGATAAATCTCCTTATAAAACAAATTTCGGTGCCATAATAAAACCAGGTGGAAGGAAATCTGTATACGCAGGTTATTATTTTCATTGCGCACCAGGTAATAGCTTTATGGGAGGTGGACTATGGTTACCCGCAGCTGCAGAATTAAAAAAGGTGCGGCAGGAAATAGATTATAACTGGAATGAATTCAATAAAATAATCAAGGAAAAAAATTTCAGGAAGATCTATTCGGATATATTTGAAAATGAGGAGATCAAATTAAGTTCAGTTCCAAAAGGTTATGCAAAAGATCATCCTGCAATAGATTATTTAAAGCTAAAATGCTTTATTGCAGAAGCTACTCTTAAGGATGATGAATTAACAAAGTCTTCTCTTCACAAAAAAACTATCTCTGGTTATGAAGCTCTAATGCCTCTTATTCATTTCATTAATAAGGCGTTGGAATGATTATCGTGAATCATCAATCGTCAATCGTCAATCGTCAATCGTCAATTTCCGGGAATCGTGAAGTCGTCAATTTCTTACAAAACAGAAGAATTGTTATCATACAATTTTCTCTGGTTAATTATTAATTATTGATTATTAATCATTTACAACACTCTATTTGTTTGAATATAATGTATTCCCGATATACGATTCCCGGAAATTGACGATTGACGATTGACGATTCACGATTGATGACATTTGCTTTTTGCCAACATTAATATTTGTTAACCCGCTATGAAAAGAGCCAGTTAATGAGTAACCTTGTAACAGCAACCAAACGTATCCGTTATGAAAGCTCTTCTACCCTTTAAACTTACCTCTATAGGCTTAATTGCCCTTATTCTTTTCGCTTCTTGCAGCAGGCATAATTATGGCGATTCCTATTTCTGGCAACAGGCAATGCACCATAGAGTAATTGCAATTGTACCAGCAGAAATGGTATTTGTTGGCACAATTCCTAAAAATGTTACTCCTGAAGCAATCTCAGATATAGAAGAAAGAGAAAGCATTGCATTTGAACAATCTTTATATAATGGCGTATTAAGATTCGCGCATACAAGAGATTATATGCTCTCTGTTTATGTGCAGGATATCAGCACAACGAAAAAATTATTGGCAGATAACCATATATCCATTCGTGATTCCTGGAAGCAGGATGATAAAGAACTGGCAAGAATACTTGGAGTTGATGCTATTGTCCGCATGCGAATTCAAAAGAAAAGATATATGAGTGACCTCGCTTCTTATGGCGTTGGAGTAGGTCGCGCTGTTCTATCGCAGATAGGTTCAAATAATGGCTTCTTTGTTCCTTATATTCCAAATAAAACAAATGATATTTCTGCAAGCTGCAATGTGGTAAGCAACAATATTACTTTATGGAATGATTACTATAAAGGAAGTTCTGACTGGAACAGACCATCAGAGCAGATCATAGATGATATCACCTATCTCTTCGGAAGACATTTTCCTTATAGGAGAAGAATATAAATCAGGATGAACAAGTTGATTGGGTTTATTAAGTTGAATTCGATCATTAATAAACCCAATTAACTTATTTATCTTAATTAACTTAATAAGCTCAATTTACTTTCTTTCAATTCGCTTCCTAAAAGTCCCCTTTCCAATAAATACTCAGCTATCTGAATAGCATTGGTAGCAGCACCTTTACGAAGATTATCACTTACGATCCACATATTTAGCGTATTTGGCTGCGTTTCATCCCTACGTAATCTTCCAACAAATACTTCATCCTTTTCATGAGCCCATAATGGCATTGGATAAATTTGTTTGGAGGGATCATCCTGAACAACCACACCCGGAGCATTTGATAAGAGCTCTCTTACTTCATTCAGATCATACTCATTTTCAAATTCCACATTAACACTTTCACTATGTCCTCCTATAACAGGTATTCGAACGGTAGTGGATGTTACTCTTATAGAATCGTCCTGCATGATCT
>JBJMLT010000042.1:0-2135 GCA_045805165.1 Flavisolibacter sp. | reverse complement strand
TGGTTAAATGGGTTGCGAAAGTGTGTCGCAAAACGTGAGGACTTTTCTTTTCAATCGTAGTTATTAATGATAAATATTTTTTGACAATTGAATAAATAACACGGGGGTTGAATGGCTTTCCTTTTTCATTTACAATTAAATGTCCTGACTCTGCTAATTCCAATTTTTTCTTTTCCTGCTGATACAATTTAATTTCTTTTAGCAAGTCAGCATTAGCCGGAATGATCCTTTCCTTATTCCCTTTACCAAATACTTTTAACGAGCTACCGGAGAAATTGATCTGGTTATCTTTTAGTCCGATCAACTCACTCAAACGCATTCCGGTAAAATAAAATAGCATGAGGATCAATCTTTCCGTCCGTCCCTGAAATGAATCCGGGAAAGTTACATGCATGAACAAGGTCTCCATATCCTTTCCAGCAACAAAGGATGGCAAACGTTTATCATTCTTTGGAGAGATGATCTTTGCCATAGGCGTCTGCTTAATTGCTCCCACCTTTAGCTGGTATTTAAAAAATGATTTAAGGGAGGATATTTTACGGTTTATGCTTTTAGATACCAGCTCTTCCTCTTTTAGGGAAGCCAGCCAGCTACGCACATAAATATGAGTTATCTGGTTCAGGGGAATGGAATCGTAAGCGGTTTCCAGGTAGTCAAAAAAAGTTATAAGATCATTCTCATAGGCGGTAATGGTATGCCTGGAGTACCGTTTTTCAAATTTCAGGTAATCAATAAAGGATTGGATAACCGGATGGGCGGTCTGCATATAAAAAACAATAGCTGCAAAGTACTAAAAACCTTGCAGCTATGGAATATAGTGAAAGAGGCGGATGCTTATTCTTCTATCTTTCCGCTTGCTATCTTTTGCTTATAGACAGCTTTTAATACCAGGTTCCTTCTTCTAACTGAAGGTTTGATAAATGACTGTCTTTCGCGCAACTGTAACAAGATCTTGGCTTTCTCAAACTTCTTTTTGTATTTCTTGAGGGCCTTGTCTATGTTTTCACAGTCTTTAGAGTCGATAATGAGCATGCTTTAACCTCCTTAAATTGTTTTTTGGGAAGGCAAATATAAGCTGCAATTCGATTTTAATACAAAAAGAAATGCAAAAACCCGAATTTTACTGCCATGTTTACAGGCATTATTGAAAGCATGGGGCATGTTAAGGAAATAAGTTCCTCCGGATCCAATAAAACGTTCTGGATCGAATCCGCCCTGTCTTCTTCTTTTAAGGTAGATCAAAGCATTGCACATAATGGCGTATGCCTGACCATTGAAGAAGTGCAGGGGAACTGGCATAGGGTGACCGCTGTAGATGAAACCCTGAAAATGACTAATCTGGACGATTGGCATGTGGGCACGAATGTGAACCTGGAGCAAAGTCTTTTACCCATTAACCGCCTTGATGGGCATTTTGTGCAAGGGCATGTTGATACCACAGGCGTCTGCAAGGAAATTAAGGATAAGAATGGAAGCTATGAGATGGAATTTACGTTTCCAAAGGAATTTGGTCCTTTAATTATTGAAAAGGGATCGATTTGTTTAAACGGTATTAGTCTGACCGCTTTTGATGTAAAGAAAAAATCATTCATGGTGGCCGTCATTCCTTATACTTATCAGCATACAAACCTTCAATTTCTAAAAGAGGGTGATACTGTAAACCTGGAATTTGATCTTATTGGGAAGTATATTGCACGAAATGCAAGCCTCAATAAAATCTAATTATCATTACTATGAAGGATTGGATGCCTGGAGAGGTATTGCCGTTTTGGCTGTAATGCTTTCGCATTATTTTATTACTACAGATGCTGGAAGGCTTTGCTGGATAAGCGTTGAAATGTTCTTTGTATTGTCTGGCTTTTTAATAACCGGAATACTTGTAAAGAATAAAGCTAAAGACAACAGGTATTTCAGGAATTTCTATGTAAGAAGGGCCCTTCGGATTGTTCCCCTATACTATCTTTTTTTAATTCTCTTTTACCTTTCCATACACCTGTGGCATAGGGAAGAGCTGTTACGGTACTACCTAGTAAACTGGTGGTATTACCCCTTATTTATACAAAACTGGCTTTTTGCATTTAAAGGCCTGCCGAATGAGTATTATTTAAACCATTTGTGGACACTATCTGTGGAGG
>JBJMLT010000041.1:0-3354 GCA_045805165.1 Flavisolibacter sp. | reverse complement strand
CATGGCACTTACATAATTTCCGGAATAACAAAATTCACGGTAGGCTTCATCCGAAAAAAGATAAAGATCATGATCAAGACAAATGGTTTTCAGATCTTCCATTTCCTGCCTGCTATAGAGGTAGCCGGTAGGATTATTTGGACTGCACACAACGATTGCTTTGGTCTTTGAATTAATAACTTTCTTAAATTCATTAATTGGAGGAAGAGCAAAGCCAGTATCAATTGTTGAAGTTATTGGCACTACTTTTACGCCGGCAGCTACAGCAAAACCATTATAATTGGCATAAAATGGTTCCGGTATTATTACTTCATCTCCCGGGTTAAGACAGGTAAAGAAACCAAATTGTATGGCTTCTGAACCTCCCGTAGTTATAATGATCTGTTCCGCAGTTATTGAGATCCCCACATTTTTATAATAGGAAACGAGTTTTTTACGGTACGATTCATTACCTGCACTATGGCTATATTCCAGTACTTTAATATCAGCATGCTTTACTGCATCAATAATTTGAGGGGGTGTTTCAATATCCGGTTGTCCGATATTAAGATGATAGACCTTAATTCCTTTCTTTTTCGCATTTTCTGCATAAGGAACAAGCTTTCTGATAGGGGATGGAGGCATCTGCTGTCCACGTTCTGAGATCTGTAACATAGTACAAAAATAGTGGAGAAATGCCACGGCGGGTGTAAGATTTGTAATAGATAAATCAATTAAGGATGGATTAATGGATATAAAAACCGAAAAGGAAATAAGTAAAGAGAAAGAAAAAACAGGTTCAAAAAAAGAGCATCGTTCCTGGATGCTTAGTTATATAATTATCGCAGTAATTGCTATTGTTCTCTATTTTGTAGTCAGGCTACAGATATTTAATCTCCCCTTATCCTATAAATCTCTAATACAACATCTGCTCATAGCAACATTTTTTGTTTTTCTTGTCCTTATTATTACAAAAGCAATTGAGTTAATAATCGTAAGTAAATCAGAATCTAAGTCTGCTGGTTATAATGTCATCCGATTGATCAGGTTAATAAGCATTGTTATTGCCGGATTGGTTATTGTAACATTTCTATTTCAGAAATGGTACACGGCAGCAGTATCGCTTGGTTTATTTTCATTGATACTCGGGTTTGCTCTTCAAACTCCTATTTCTTCACTTATTGGCTGGTTTTATATAATTATAAGAACACCTTATAAGGTAGGCGATAGAATACAGGTAGGAACTTTTACCGGAGATGTTGTTGAAATAAGTTATCTCGATACTACTTTATGGGAATTTGGTGGCAATTATTTAAGCAATGATGTATCCAGCGGAAGGTTAATTCGTTTTCCAAATACAATGGTCTTACAGTCGCAGATCTATAACTATTCCTGGGAGAAATTTCCATACATATGGAATGAAATACCGTTTCATGTAGCCTATGAGAGTGATCTCACTGTTGTTGAGCAATTGATAAAGCAAGTAGCTATACAGGAATTAGATAAAGACACTGTTGAAAATATAAAATTATTCAAGAGTCTGGTAGAGCAAACACCTGTAGACGAGTTGAATATTAAAGAGTATCCTTACGTCACCTTCAGGATCAATGTCAACACCTGGGTCGAGGTAGCTGTTACTTATCTGGTGGAACCAAAAAGAGCTTCAGTAGTTCGAAGTCGTTTAATTAAATCTATACTTGCGGAATTTAACAAGCAAAAAGAAAAGGTACTGTTTCCAAATAGCAATTCAAGATAAACTTCATTTTAATAAAAATCCCCCATAAAGGGGGATTAAATATTTCTTTTTAAATTCATTTAAGCTTTTTTAACGGCCTTCTTTGGTTCTTTAGTATCTTTTGCTTCCTGTGCTAATCTTTCTTTTTCATCTTTTTTAAAATCATCAGATTTTACATATTCTTCATATGCAGCAGCAGTTAAAACTTCACCGGTTATTTTAATATTTTTAGGTTCCTGTATTCCGGCCAGTTTCAGGTATACATCTTTATTAAATGGAGCAGCATTGGCAGCATTATAACCTACTTTTAATTTTGCTGATGCACCTGGTGCTATAGGTTCTTTTGATATTTCTGGAGTAGTGCAACCGCATCCGGCCCAGGCATTTTCAATAACAACTGGTTTATCGCTAATATTTGTTACAGTGAAATAAGTAGTAACTGGAACTCCCTGCTTTATCTTACCGAAATTATATTTCTCAGAGTTAACTTTAATAATATCATCGGCTTTCTGTTGAGATATTGCAGTTAATCCCGCTACAAAAGCAATTGCTAAAAACAGTAATTTTTTCATTGTCTTATTGAATTTGTTGTTTTAAAAATTGAACAGATGCATTGGCAGGTGCAGAACCTGCGGGAGCTTTCCATACAGTCCCCTTTATTTTGATCTGTTTTGTATGATTTTCGTTGAAAGTGATTGTTATAAATTTTTCAAAATTCCCTTCGCTGGCAGCATTATATCCAACTTTTATTTTATCTGTCCCACCTGCAGGAATAGGTTCTTTGCTCCATTCCGGTGTAGTACACCCGCAACTTGCCTGCACATTATCCAGCTTTAAAGGAATACCTGTATTATTTACGATTTCAAAATAATAAAAAACCGGTTTCCCCTGTGGTATTTTGCCAAAATCATGTTCTGTTTCTTTCAGTTCAAGAGCATCTCTGTTATTTGCCTGAACCTGATGGTTATCGGTTGCGTTTTGAGCTCTTAAACCGGAAATAGACAGAAGCAGGATTGAAAAAATTAATAATCTTTTCATAAGACATCATTCTCCTCAAAAATAAGTCAAACAAGCCGGAAAGTCCAGTAAAAACAACATTTTGGGATTTTTTAACTGTGCGCTTTGATACCCTATTTTTGCCTTATGGAAAATATGCTTGAGGTAAACCAACATTCTGCGGAAAAACTATCTTTTGACAGCTTCCGGCAGGAAGTTTTACAGGATTATAAATGGGTATGTATAAGTCGCGAAACCAGTCTTTTGGCAAGAAAAGAAGTACTGACTGGAAAAGCGAAATTCGGCATTTTTGGAGACGGTAAAGAAGTGGCGCAGGTTGCAATGGCTAAATTTTTCCAACCTGGAGATTTCAGGGCGGGTTATTACCGTGATCAGACTTTTGCTTTTGCGGCCGGTGTCGCAACAGTGGAACAATTCTTTTCTCAGCTTTATGCAGATCCTTATCTCGAGAATGATCCGTTTAGCGCTGGCCGGCAAATGGACGCTCATTTTGCTACACCTTTCGTTGATAAAAATGGAAATTGGCTGGACCTTATAAACCGGAAGAATATTTCCTCTGATATAGCTCCAACTGCAGGTCAGATGCCAAGAGCTTTTGGCCTGGCCTACGCATCCAAAGCATT
>JBJMLT010000040.1:0-4624 GCA_045805165.1 Flavisolibacter sp. | reverse complement strand
AAGATCAGATTAAATAAAGTAAGTAAAACGCAAATTAGATCTCTGGAAGTAACCTTAAAAATTGAAACGATTTCTCCTTACCAACTGGAAGAAGAATTTCAGAATACATATCAACTGATAGATGTAAGAACGCATGAGGAAAGAAAACAATTTAATATTGGTGGAATTCATATTCCTGTTGAATCTATAGAAAAAGAGATAACAAAATTGAATTATTCTAAGCCGCTGTTATTTTATTGTAGTTCCGGTAAAAGAAGTGCAATCGCTGCCAGGATCATTAAAAGTAAATACCCATCCCTGAAAATTTATTCCCTTGAAGGCGGACTGGAGAAATGGAATGTACATGATGAATAGTGAATGGAAAGCTCCCCGTTATTTCTCCCGTCGGGGGAGATTAGGTGAGATGCTCTATTATAGCAGTTAGTATTTTAATGTTAGGATAGATCTGAGATATTTATAGCTTGGCTTATGGCGTGAAATGAAAAAAGACTGAGCTAAGGATTTTTTACTTTTAACTTTTAACTTATTTCTTTCACGGATGCGCTGCCACCCAAACCTCTCCATCCACATACACTTCTTTTTTCCAAATAGGTACAGTTTGCTTTAAAGTATCAATAAGAAACCGGCAGGCTTCAAATGCATCGTTTCGGTGTGCTGCAGAAACAGCAATAATTACAGGTATTTCGCCAGGCTGTAAAGAACCAGTTCGGTGATGAATAAGAACTTTATGAAGATGCCATTTGGAAAAGCTTTTATCAGCGATCTTTTTCATTTCTCCTACAGCCATGGATTCGTAAGCTTCAAATTCCAACCTTACCACCTCTTTATCTTTAGTTTTATCTCTTACCGAACCAATAAATATATCTATGCCTCCGGATTTTGTATCTCTTATCCACTCAATGCATTGTTGAATGTCCAAAGGTGTGTCTGAGAGTAAAATATTATGCATAATATGTTTTAACCTCCGCTTACAGGAGGTATGATAGCTATTTCTTTTCCCTGGATTATTTTCATTCCGTTCGATGCATATTCACTGTCCATTGCTATCATATATGAAGATAAAGTTTTCAGATCATTATATTTATCTTCCAGCCTGGATTTCAAATCTGCTATCGTTGCTCCATCATTCAATTCAACAGTAATTTTATCGCCTTCGAATATTTCTTTTGCGATCCCAAATGCAATTATTTCAATCTTCATTATCTCATTTCTTTTAAATATGTCTCACAAGTACTTCCATCCCGGCAAAAAAAACCAATGCTGCCGTTACTCTCCGGATAATTAACGGGTCAAATTTTACTGTTCCTATTCTTGATCCTATTTGCCCTCCAATTAATACGGATATGCACAAAATTAGCACCCTTGTACTATTTATTTGTTCATGTACCCTCGAAAGCTGACCTATTATCCCCGAAATTGAATTTACAAGTATAAAAAAACTGGCTGTGGCAGCAATTTTTTTGGGAGTATCCCAATTCAATAAATTCAATAACGGTGAAAGGAATATGCCTCCGCCTATTCCTACCATTCCTGATAGGAAGCCAATTCCTCCACCTAAGGCAGAATCACGTACAACATTTGTTCCTTGCCTGATAATTATATCCTTTTTATAGTTCGTTTTGATCCACAAAAGAATTGAAGCAACTAAAAGACTACAACCAAGGATTATAAAAAAAGTATTCTGGCTAATTTTCATTCTCGCGCCCAAAAATGCCAGGGGAACACTTACAATAGCAACTGGCAGAATTTTTTTCCAATTCACTTGTCGTTTCTTAATAAAAATAATTGTTCCGCCTGTCACTACAATAATATTGCATAATAAGGCTATTAGTCTTATTTCCTGGAATGGTAAAGAATATAATGCCAATATGGCAAGATAACTTGATCCTCCACCGAAACCAACGGATGCATAAACAAATGAAACGATAAAGAAGAATAGGACCAATTCCCAATGTGACATAAATAAATTATAATTTAACTAAGATCATAAAAATATAAGAACATTACTATTAAAATAGTTTTACTGAAGTAGCTTCAATAAATAATTTAACCAGCCCCGTTATATGGTAAGCGCTATTGTAATGGCTGCGGGCCTTTCAACCAGGATAGGGACAGATAACAAGCTTCTTTTGCCATTCAGGCATAAAAATGTAATTGAAACAACTTTAGGTAATATTATCGGATCCGGAATAAAGGAAATTATTGTGGTTTTAGGACATGAAGCTGAAAAAGTCCAAAATAGTATCAGTCATTTGAATGTTCAGATAACAATTAATCCTGAGTATAGCTCGGGTCTCACCTCTTCCATTAAAAGCGGAGTAAGAATTTCAAATGGTATAGGCTACTTATTATGTTTGGCTGATATGGTTCTTATTGAGCCTGTAGAGTATAGAATGATTTGTGACGGATTCAAAGCGCAGATCAATAATGACAGTGAATGCATATGTATTCCTGAATTTGAGGGACAAAGAGGAAACCCTGTTCTTTTATCAGCATCATACAAAGAACAAATACTTCAACACGAAGATCCTAATGGATGTAAGGGAATAGTGCAAAAGCAAAGTAGTCACATATGGCCTGTTAAAATGAAGACTGATCATATATTGAAGGATTTAGATACTTTGGAGGATTATAATAAGATCAGGATAGAATAAATTACAATTGAATAACATAATATTTCTCTTGATATAATTTTTGGAATCAAATTGGCAATGATGAAAATAATAAGCAGGCTTTATTAAGGAAGACAAGAATCATGAACATTTCTACATTCCGCGCATTTCAAAGCAGAAATTATAGATTATACTTTTATGGTCAGTCAGTTTCATTAGTTGGTACATGGATGCAAAGAACAGCAGTTAGCTGGGTGATTTATACTCTTACTCATTCAACTTTTATGCTCGGACTAACATATTTTGCTAGTCAGTTCCCTTCATTCCTTCTTTCTCTTTTTGGTGGCGTTGTTTCAGATAGATACAACAGGTTTAAAGTCCTTTTAATTACCCAAATAGCCTCAATGGTCCAGGCCACCCTCCTTGCCTTGCTTGTACTATTCAAAAATGCGACAGTTTGGGAAATTTTAAGTTTAAGTGTGGTACTTGGAATTATAAATGCTTTTGATGTACCTGCAAGGCAATCGCTGATATATGAAATGGTAAACAATAAAGAAGATCTTCCCAACGCCCTGGCCCTTAATTCATCAATGGTTAATCTGGCAAGGTTAATAGGCCCCGCCATTGCCGGTATCACTTTACAAAAGTTGGGGGACGGTGCATGTTTTTTGTTGAATGCCGCCAGTTTTTTAGCTGTCATAGTTTCACTTCTCTTCATGAGGCTGCCCAGGTATATTGTAAAAGCACATACTAAAAATATAATGGTGGAATTACGCGAAGGTTTCTCCTATTTAAAAAGCACACCTTCTATTGGCTCTGTAATTCTAATGTTGGCATTAGTAAGCTTTTTAGTATTGCCTTTCAATACTCTTTTACCGGTTTATGCAAAAGTGGTTTTTCATGGTAATGCTTCAACCTTTGGGTATATAAATAGCTTTATTGGCTTAGGTTCTGTAACAGGTGCTTTTTTTCTTGCTTCCCTTAGCCCGGGCAGTAACTTAAAAAGAATTCTAATGATCAATACTCTTATTATGGGAGTTGGATTAATGCTTTTTTCTCATTCAAATCATTTTTTTATTTCAATGTTCTTTGCCAGTCTTATTGGTTTTGGCATGATGTCTCAAACTACCATCAGCAATACAATAATTCAAACAACAGCAGCAGAGCATATGAGAGGTAGAGTAATAAGCTATTTTGCTATGGCATTCTTTGGCATGCAACCACTCGGAAGCCTTTTGATAGGCTTTGTTTCCCAGTATATTGGAAGTCCTTTAACCATCTTATTGGAAGGCGTATCAGCAATTCTCATTGCTTTCCTGTTCCGGAATTCTTTGCGTAGTGAACGGTTAAAGAAAAAAGATAAATCAATTATTAAAAAGCTGGAAGATCAATCTATCCAGTTGCATTAATGCTTCTCCTTTTTGATATATACCTTTACTTCAGTTTATCTTAGATTGCTTTATTAATTCAAAAATTATTCAGATGACCGCCGCAGATGAAATAAAAAAGGCTGTTGGTATAAAAGCTGCTGAATTGGTGAAGATGGATATGATAGTAGGAATTGGTACAGGAAGTACTGCTTATTGGTTCATTGAAGCTCTGTCCCAAAGAATTAAAAAAGGATTGAGGTGTACTGCGGTTCCTACATCAACGCAATCAGCAGACCTGGCCAATGATCTGGAAATACCACTTACTGAATTGAATGATGTTTCTACAATTGACCTGGTAATTGATGGAACAGATGAACTGGATCATCAGCTTTGTTTAATTAAAGGTGGTGGAGGAGCATTGTTACAGGAGAAAATGGTAGCATCTGCTACAAAGCATTATGTAATAATTGCGGATCATAAGAAGCTAGTGGACCATTTGGGAGCGTTTCCTTTACCTGTTGAAGTAATACCCTATGGTTGGAAGCACGTTCAGCAAAGGATAATCCATTCATATAATATTGAGGCGAGATTAAGAATGAGATCTGACAAACCATATATTACAGATCATGGTCATTATATTTT
>JBJMLT010000039.1:0-2816 GCA_045805165.1 Flavisolibacter sp. | reverse complement strand
TGCCGGATGTTATTCAAAGAAAGATTTTGATGTAAATAAAGTTCTGGAATTAAGTAATAATTATGGCCAGTCTGTCCTGAATGATGATCAGGATCGCTTTTTAAAGCTTTTTAGCCTTTTGAAAAATAAGAATATGGCTGTTACATATGGTATATTTTCTCCGGAACAACATTTACTTTCCTCCTGTGTATTCTTTTATTCCAATAAAAAGTGGTATTATATTTTAGTAGGAAATCATCCCAACGGAAGAACAATGGGAGCCTCGCACATGCTGATAGATGAATTTATAAAACATAACTGCGGTAAAGATGTAATATTGGATTTTGAAGGCAGTGACATGCGTAACCTTGCTTTTTTCTATAGCAGCTTTGGCGCCACAGAACAGAAATATGCTACTATTCGTTTCAACAGATTACCCTTATTATTAAAATGGCTTAAGAAGTAAGTTGTTGCTGATCTTTTATTCCCTCCAGTATTGCTTCAGTAATTACCAGATCTATAGGTCTGGTTATTTTAATATTATTTTCCTCCCCTTCTATTAAAGAAATCTTCAGTCCAAATGTTTCCACTACAGTGGCTTCATCCGTATAGCGTTCCTTGTAATCAATTTCAAAAGCAGGCAATAATATTTTGCTATGGAAAGTTTGGGGTGTCTGAATTAAAGCTATCCTTTCCCTTTCTATTACTTCATTATCATTTTGCTCTTCGTACAATATACGCACACTATCGCGCGAGCGAATAGCAGGTACTGCACTTCCCATCTGAAGCGTATGCTGGTAACATCTTTTTATTAGGTCAGTGCTTACCAGGCAGCGTACAGCATCGTGCACAAAAATGATCGACTCTTCATTTACAAGCTGTAATCCATTCTTTACAGAATGAAATCTGGTTTCACCTCCTGAAGTGATATGTATTCTGCTATAATCAAAATAAGCATCGATGATCTCTCTTCCAAGATCAGTATAATCTTCCGGTAACACCAGCACGATCTCAAGATCTTCAAAAGCTTCCAGGAAAGTTTTAATTGTATAATAAAGGACCGGCTTATCTGCCAATAATAAAAATTGCTTGGGAAGGGCGCTTCCCATTCTTGAACCTGTACCGCCTGCCACTATGATCGCATACTTTTTCATTTGGTCAACTCCTTTCTTTCAGGATAAAAGCAATTCACATTCGTGTAATAATTTCATCTTGTTAATAGCTGCTGTTCCTACTTCCTCACATACAAGTCCCCCTGCAATATTCGCTATTTCTGCCATCAAATGAACATTCCTGGTTGCCGTATATATTAAAGCTGCTACAGCGATAACAGTATCCCCTGCACCGGAAACATCAGCGATATTGCGAATATGCGAAGAAATAACCGCTGATCTCTTATCTCCTTCATAGAATACTCCTTTTTCAGAAAGGGTGATAAAAGAAATATGATGATTCAACAGGTTAGCCAATTCAGAATGGATGGTTTGCAGCAATCGGAGATCAATATCCGTAAAAAGCATATTCAAAGCCTCCTTAACTTCTTTCAGATTAGGCTTAAAAAGGTCAACACCTTTATACTCAAAGAAATTTTTGCGCTTGGGATCTACTGCCGTTATAACACCTGCGCTTTTGCAAATAGAAATGATGCTTTTAATAACTTCTTCTGTAAGTATCCCTTTATTGTAATCTTCAAGGATCACCACATCTGGTTTCTCACGCTCAATGAATTGATTGAATAAATGAATAAGACGATCCTGGTCCTGCTTATTCAAATCATTTGTTAACTCTGCATCGAGCCGCATCATATGTTGATTTCGACTTATGATCCTTGTTTTATTGGTGGTTAATCTTCCAGGGCTGCTAATGCAGTAATCTGCATTAATATTATTCTCCAAAAAAAGCTGCTTAAGCTTTATGGCCTCATCGTCTTCACCAATAACAGATATAACGAAAGCCTTAGCTCCAAGCGATTGTACATTTAAAGCTACATTTCCAGCTCCTCCAATTCTGTGTTCTTTCTTTTTTAGAGCTACCACAGGTACAGGAGCTTCCGGAGAAATGCGCTCCACATCTCCCCACATGTACGTATCTAACATTACATCTCCAATAACCCCCACCTTCAGTTCTGAAAGATGATCAAATAACCGCTGAACGTTTTCCATGAATTAAGCTGCAGATTTTCTACTGGCCAAAGCAACGAAATAAATAGGAATTCCAATTAATACTATAATTAAACCCGGCCATGTAAAAGCCGGTTTAAACTTAATAAGTAACAAACAAAAAGTAACTCCCATGATTATATAAATGACGGGCAAAACAGGGTAGCCAAATGCCTTATAAGGACGATCAGCATCAGGCATTTTTCTCCTTAAAATAAATATTCCCAATATGGTTAGTACATAAAATATAACAACCACAAATGAAACCATATCGAGAAGATCACCATATTTACCACTTAAGCATAACAAAGAGGCTACAATACATTGAGCCCAAAGTGCCCATTGTGGTACTGCATTCCTGTTTAGCTTTCCTGCATTTTTAAATAATAAACCATCCTGAGACATGGTATAATAAACTCGGGCGCCTGCCAGTATTAATCCATTATTACATCCGAATGTAGATACCATGATCAGTATTGCAATTATGATCTGACCACTATTTCCGAATATTACATTTGCTGCAGCTACAGCTAGCCTGTCTTCCTGGGGAAATGCTATTTTATTAAGTGGCAATACATTTAAATACATAAGATTCGCTGCCAGATAAATAATGGTAACTATAAATGTTCCTAAGAAAAGACTTAAGCCAATATTTCTTTTAGGATTTTTAATTTCTCC
>JBJMLT010000038.1:0-3672 GCA_045805165.1 Flavisolibacter sp. | reverse complement strand
GTTTATGCAGTTCGAATTCTTTTTACTCGGGTCTACCAAACCTCAAACTTTAAATTCAAACCTTCTTTTAATCAAACTCACTCTGCATATAACTAATACGGTGGGGTGTGTCGAACACTGCTTTGACTCGTACTTCCAGGTAGTGAAAGTTTCGTGTAACACAACTACATCTTCTTAAGCACTTGATTTATTACATCAACGCCAACGACCATAATCCAATGTTATCTGGTTACACATTCCTTATTAATGAGCCGGTTTGCTGAGTTTTCATCGTGAGAGGGCAAATAAATAACGGGATATTTTTCAGCATACTTCAAAATATTATTATAGGTTTTCTGCGACTGAACAAAATCAATATTAGCCCCACCAAACTTATTATCCAACAATTGCTGATGCTTGTAAGACGCATCGCCGGCAAATAAAATATGCTCGTTGTCTGTTTTTAATAATACCGAAGCATGATGATATGTGTGGCCTGGTGTAGGCACTAATAAAACATCTTCTGATCTTGTTACAGGATATGCAATATCAAAAAAATCAATCCTGTCTTTCAAAAAATTTACCAATGTCGGATTAAACCATCTGGGGTAAGTCGTTGGCAAATTGCCATAAGGCTTTCTGTATTCAGCTTCGTTAACAATAATTTCATTTTTCGGAAAGAACTTTAATCCGTCAGTATGGTCGCCGTGTAAATGTGTCAATACAATTTTTGAAACCTGTTCGGGCCTGATTCCAAGCCTGGTTAATTGTGTATCTAATTCATCCTCTTTACTAATGTTCCGCTTATTGGACATAGCTTT
This sequence comes from Flavisolibacter sp., assembly GCA_045805165.1. GTDB lineage: Bacteria > Bacteroidota > Bacteroidia > Chitinophagales > Chitinophagaceae > Flavisolibacter. Next base: position 2,872 of record JBJMLT010000038.1, on the reverse strand, counting down.
TAAACTAAGCCTTGTACCAAATTTTTCGTTTTTATAGAAATCAGCGTAGCTGGATTCTTTAATATCACCCGTATCTATTACCATAACTCCTTCCGGATGCTCAATCACCCATACCCAAATCGGCATAAAGCTGGCATAAGCAGTGCCCAAAACAATATTCAGTTTGCTGAGGAAGCCATCTCCCTTTTGATCCAAAAAGTTTTCTTTCACAGAGATTGAGCCGGTCTGAATTGCATGCACTCTAACTTCTTTGCCGTTAGAAAAGAAGATGGAAGTTTTTATATCATTACCTGTTAAAATAGCACTCATTGTAAATGTTTTAAAATTAATTTTTCAAAAACGATATAATCAGATTTGAGAATTTTTCACTTTCCTCATAATGCGGCATGTGCGCCGATTTTTCAAATACTGTGAAACTTTTGTTGGCCGTCTGCAATTGTTCATAATATGCTCTGCCTTTTTCAATTGGCGCGATACCATCTAAACTTCCCTGGATAAAATGAACCGGGACGGAAACTTTTTTCACATTGTCAAACAGGTTAAACCTATTAAACTCAGGAAGCAACGCATTTTGACATAGCTCCATTCCTTTCATCGTTTTTATCAAGCCTCCAACTCCATAGAATCGTGAAAGCAAAATGTTTTTCACCGTACTCAAAACTATTTTGTTATAGTTGCTGCCTGTCTTAATACCACCAAGATTGGCTAATATCTCAGCTCTTTGCCGAAACCTTTTTGATTCAACAATTGGATGAGTTTTCAATCCGTTAATTTTCTGTATCAGCTTTTTATTATTCTTTGTAACTGCCTTACCCATGGCATATTCTAAAGCATATTGATTGGCATAGGGAATATCTACATCTAACCCTGTTACGAATATTGCGCTGAAAAGGCTGCTTTCTTTTGCTGCAGCCATCAGACTGACAGTAGCGCCCAGGGAATAACCTATAATAGCCGCCCTATCCTTATTATATTTTTTTAGCAGGTACCTTGTACAGGCGACTACATCGTCTGCCATTTGCTTCAGGTTGATGGTTTCCGGAGGAATGTCTTTGCTGAAAGACTTACCACAACCACGTTGATCCCAATAAGCAACCATGAAATTTTTTTCCAGGTGCAAATTTTTTTCCATTTCGTTTGCTTCTGAAATCATAGGGAACCCTGGCCCTGCCTGAACATGAATTATTAAAGGGGCATCAATGTTTTTACCCCGAACAAGTACCCATTGCGAAGAGCTATTAATATTAATTTTCGCGAGATGAGCGAATGGCTTTTTGTACTTCATAATTTTTTTAATTAGTGAAATACAAATTTGTGATACCGGAATACCAAATACATTCACATTTGTTAAGAACCGTCTTTACCTTTCTTTCCTGATCCGGCTGAGGGATTGGGGTTTGATACCCAGATAGGCAGCTATATAGTATTGAGGAACCCGGTTAATCAGATCGGTGTTTTCTCGCATGAATTTGTAGTAGCGCTCCTTTGCATCGAGCATGGCTAAATCTGCGTTATGCTGCGTGATATTAAAAAACACCGTCTGCATCAAATGATTCTTAAAAGCCAGCCACCGGGGTGATTGGAGAAAGAGGTGTTGCATATGTTCGGCAGATATCTCCCGGACACATGTATCTTCCAGTGCTTTGATGGCTACTTCCGTTGGTAAACCAGAAGTGAAACTTTTAAGACTGCCCATCCAGTCACCCTCTAGTGAAAAATTACAGGGTATTTCAACACCGTCATGTAGACTATAATGCATCATGAGTCCCGAGTCAATAAAACCAATGTAGCGGCTTACCTGGCCTAAATTGAGGAAATGATCTCCTTTCCGGATAAATTTATTCACAAGGTAACCTTGTAGAAAATCAACTTCTTCATTAGAGAAAATATCGATTTTTTGCATTTCATAAATTAACCGGTCAGTCATAATGGGAATTGCCAGGCTTGTAATGTTATCTTAGTTCGTCTAATTTATTACAAATTCTAATAAAGACCTTTTTGGCTCAAAGCTTATCGAGTTTCTATCTCCGGGTAAGCGTATAGTAATTGATGCTTTCTTCATTCATTTAAACGAATAAGAGTTCTTGCCTCTGCTCTTTCATGCCATTCACGATCAAAATTCATTAGGATCATTATGGAGTAACCAATGCGCTTAATTTTTTAAACATAGGTGATGAACTCATCATTCGTGATGTATGGGGAGCAATAAGTTATCAGGGTGCAGGATATTTTATTGCGGGCGGCGCTGGGATCACGCCATTCATTGCAATCCTAAGACAACTGAGAAAACAAAATTTAATAGAGGGCAACAAGCTTCTCTTTTCAAATAAAACTTCCCGGGATATTATTTTGAAAGACGAGCTAAACAATATGCTGGGCTCCAATGTAGTTTTTACCGTGACTCAGGAAAAAAATAGCCAATACGAATATCATAGAACTGATGAAGCGCTTTTAAAAAACCATGTTGATAATTTTTCAAAACATTTTTATTTGTGCGGACCAGATAAAATGGTAAGCGACATATCTTCTATACTCGCCAAACCCGGTGTTAAGCCCGATACTGTAATTTTTGAAAAATAACAGGCAACTCTTGCCTGGATTTATCGTATTACAAATTGGTCGCGCTTATTTAGTTTCTGTATCAGCCTCTTCCACAAAAAGACACCAAAGCTTCCTGCGCTATTAATTTTTTTCAATTATTAAAATCTATGTTTATGAATGTTGCAGGAAAAAGGACCATGTCATTATTTGGTCCACTGGTAATCGCTTCACTGCTCCTGATGGTTATCAGCATAGCAGGTTGTAAAAAAAATAAAGATCAGCCAGCTGATGTAACACCCAACTTAAAATTGGTGGCAGATAATCTCGTTTC
>JBJMLT010000037.1:0-3861 GCA_045805165.1 Flavisolibacter sp. | reverse complement strand
TGCAGAATCCAATATCAATCAACTTCATTTTTTATTCTACATTCGGGAACCGTCATTCCTCATTTTAATAACGCTATCAATATTTACCTCTCCGAGGTAAGGATCTAATCCTCTCATTTTCTTGAATGACCTTAGATATTGTGGCTCTTCAGTTGCACGGTTAAAATAGATCTCCACATAGAAATCGCTAAGTGAATACAATTCAACATGAAATTTATTGGTATTCCTTACAAGCTCCAGGTTAATTCCATCACGCCAGAGTATCTGTGCCTGCTTTTCAGGAGAAAGATATCTATATACATTATAGGGTATCATATAAATAAGGTATGAGAATACACATTATTGTATAAAATATCATGCCCTATTTATTTTAGATTGCAGATTGCAGATTTTAGATTGTTGTGGGTCGCTTATTCATTCTAAACCCATAAATCATGAGAATGAATAGTATGCGATCGATTAAAAAATTTATTTAGCTCTTCCCTTTTGAAGTTGCCATAAATCTGCAATCTGCAATCCGCAATCTAAAATAATTTGGTTTTAGCTTTAAACTCACTGATATACCCTAACCCAGTCCACTTCCATTCTCTGCGGAAATATCTTATTATCCACACCATACTTCCCTCCCCAATTACCTCCCACTGCAATATTTAATATAAGGTGAAAAGCTTTGTCAAATGGCCAGTGCTCACTGCCCATATGATCGTTCTGGAATTCAAGGTATTTCCTGGAATCAACAAAAAAGCTTATTTGGTTTTCATTCCATTCTATGGCATAAACATGGAATCCGGTAGCGAGATCGCTTAAATAGATACCCTTTGTTTTTTGAGTTCCTATTGTATGGTTAAATGCTCCTGTATGAATGCTCCCAAATACAGAATCGGGCATATAGCCTACATTTTCCATAATATCTATTTCTCCGCTATGTGGCCATCCTCCATATTCATCCTTTGTAGGTAACATCCATATGGCCGGCCACATACCTTTTCCTTTCGGTATCTTGGCCTTTACTTCAATTCTTCCATATTGCCAATCCCCTTTGTTTTTGGTTACCAATCTTGCAGATGTATAATTCATGCCCTTGTATGGCTCCTTCCTGGCTTCAATTACAAGCATTCCATGTACAACCCGGGCATTGGCCAGTTTTTTACTGGTATAATATTCAAGTTCCCGGTTACCCCAACCATTTCCCCCGGTATCATAGCTCCATTTTGTACTGTCAGGTAATCCATGGTAATTGAATTCATCTGACCAGACCAGTTTTCTTTTCTGACCTTCTGAAGTAATGCTGATTAAAAGAACCCCTATTGAAAAAGTTAACCTAAATAAGTTCATAATGATCTGATTTTAAGTAAAATGAAACAATTGATTATTAATTTACTTTACTTTATTAAATTGTAAATAATTCAATTCAAATCCTCCCTTCAAAATATATAATCTGATTTTGTTATCTCCTTTTCTCAATGCAATTTCCGTACTGTACGTATGCCAGTTTTTATCGGAATCGGTTATTGATATCCTGCCTCCGGTAGGTCTTCCATTTACCATCATTTCAATCTGTCCTACTCCTTCCTGCCCCATTGCTCTTATCAAAAGTTTATACTCGCCTTCAGTTTCAGCATTAACTGTATATTGAAGCCACTCACCCGGATAGATTGAGAATACCTTAACCCCATTAGTTAAACTATCAGTGCAGGCCTCAATATCTACTCCATCATTTCTGTATTTACCGCCCCTGTTCCAGGACGACCGCTTTCCGGTTGATACATGATAGTTTGCTGAATCTACATCTCAGTACGCATATCCGCTCTTTCCAAGATCATAATCGCTTGCGTAAACTATGCCATCCTTGTTTATGCTATGCTTTATAAAAGGTATTGTAGCATTTGATCGCACTTGCCGGAACATGGCATCTGTTACATCTTTATGATAAATGTTGTTCTGAATTTTAATATCATCCGTAAGCTGATTAAATGCTTTTATGGCTTCTTCTGTGGAGGGTCTCGGCCCCCGACCTCTCCAATAATTAACTACCGCCATATAATCCGGATTAACAACTACCTGCAAAGGATTATTTATTCCCATTTTTTTCAACGGCCACCATGCCCAGCCTATTCCGTTTTTTTCCATTAACGAAATACAATCGGTAAACCATGAATTCGAATTTTCTCCACTTTCACCTAACCATATGGGAAGATTATACGTATTACGGATACTTATAAAATTTCTTATGGAATTGGAATCATTAAAATTCCAGTATTTATGAAAGCTTGCCACCATATTACTATCCCAGGCTGGTAATATTCCTTTATAATTATTCGCCCAGCAATTCGCTTCAATAAATACGATATGATTACTATCAACCTCCCGAATCGCTTTTGTAATATCCATTAATAATTCTCTCAATGGAATATTACTTATCTCTCGGCAGCCATTCTTGTCATTTGCATTTTCAAATCCCCAATTGGTCTCATTAATTAGATCGTACCCTCCTATCCAGGTTTCTTTTGAATAGCGTTCTGCCAGTTTTTTCCATAATGCAATGGTCTTTTTTCTGTTTTGTTCACTTTGCCACAAAGAAGGATAAGTAGTATCTCTGTCAGCGATGGCGACATCATTCCCCTGACCACCCGGAGTAGCATGTAGATCCAATATAAGATATATATGGTCCTGCCTGCACCATTTTAATAGCTGGTCTGTTAATTCAAATCCTTTATTGATCCATGTAACACTATCTTTTACAGCTTCATCTTCAAGTGGTGGCGTAAATAAGTTATAGTGCATGGGCAACCGGATAGAATTAAAACCCCAGGAAGCTAAAGAGTCTATATCTGCTTTTGTAATATCATTTTCCAGCCAGGCTGAGTAAAATTGCTTTGTATTTTCTTCACCGATAAGGTCTTTGATCTTATTTCTTATTTCATGTTGTGTTCCTGCCACACCTGATAACTGAAGCATGTAAGGTTCCTGCAACATCCACCCTCCTAGTCCTATTCCTCTTAGCTGCACTGTACGCCCCCTTCCATCAACAATTATTTTCCCCTTTGTTTTTAAAAATCCCTGTGTGTCGCCAGAATTCGCCAGAAAGAAGAGAAAGAATAACAGATTAAAATATTTCATTTTTACTATGGATTAGTTAATAGCATTATTTTCATTTACTGATCCAAAAATAACTGGTCAAAGTCAATAATCTGTATTTAATAAATGAATGAAACAAAAGTCTGTTAGCCGTCAATTATGGACTGACTTTTTAACTTTTAACTTTTAACTTTTAACTTTTGAATTCTTCTCAAAGAACCAGAGCCATCATCGGCGGCTCACTTGGCAATCTTGTTGAATGGTACGACTGGTATGTTTATTCCGCATTCGCATTATATTTTTCTCCTGTATTCTTTCCAAAAGATAATCTAACCGCACAATTATTAAATTCGGCAGGCATTTTTGCGGTGGGATTCTTAATGAGACCAGTTGGAGGTTGGTTGTTCGGAGCAATTGCAGATCATTCCGGACGCAAAAGATCCATGACGATCTCTGTTTTACTTATGTCATTTGGATCTTTATTAATTGCTTTAATTCCTTCATATAATACCATTGGCATTTTGTCACCTGTATTATTGTTTCTGGCCCGCATCATTCAGGGATTAAGTGTTGGAGGAGAATATGGCACTTCAGCTACTTATCTAAGTGAAATGGCTACTGCCGGTAAAAGGGGATATTATTCCAGCTTTCAATACGTTACTCTTATCGGGGGCCAATTGCTGGCTCTGGGATTACAGATCGTTCTGCAAAAATTATTGCTTACTGACCAGCAATTGCATGCATGGGGATGGAGAATACCATTCTTTATTGGTGCCGTCTTAT
>JBJMLT010000036.1:0-2075 GCA_045805165.1 Flavisolibacter sp. | reverse complement strand
CGCCTTTAGGATATGGCTGGGACATTTCTTTCTCAATTGGCCGCATTCCTTCTAATCGCTGGTGCTTTCTACCAAGACAATACATAACATACCCTCATTTTTATAATTACTGCATTCCATTTGAAAGAAACCGTTATATAGCAAGGAATGCAAGGTTTATTAATAATTTTTATGAAGGAAGATCAGGCCGGTATCTGATGGGACCTGGAAGAGGTGAAGTTGAACGCATAACTCATTCAAGAATAGAGTCTCATAGATTTACAAATCAGGAAAGATTTGGTGGCTCTGATCGCCGGACTGGCTTGTCTAATCAAAATAACAGGAATCAAAGAAATGAAGCTTATAACAGGAATCAAAGGAATGATGCTTATGACAGGAATGTGAATAGAAATTCAGATCAGCAAAGAGAAGATAGCAGACAAAGAGTTTTTGGTGATCGTAATGTTCGGAATGAAAGGCAATACCCACAAAATAATGGCGGGTACAATAATAATAATTCTAATATGTATGACCGAAGGCAGCAAAGGGTTTATAACCAGCCCCAGGTTCAGCCTGAGCGTCAGCAACAATCAGTTCCATATAGGCAACAACCTCAAAGACAATATAATTTTCAACAAAATAATCGCCAGGAAAGAAGTTCCGAAAGAAGAGATTTTCAGCAACAGCCCCGGGAACAAAGGAATAATGACAGGCAGGATAGCAGATCAAGAGTATTTGGCGATCACCGCAGAGGCTAAATTTCCTATAATAAGTTATGTAATGTAAAGGCTAATAATTATATTAGCCTTTCGTTTTTATAACGAGCTCTTCATATCTGATCATCCTGCTTAAATCCGTATTTCCTCCATTTTTCTATTTAAAATTTAATCTCTGTATGGCATAGTTTTTTAGCTATATCAGGGGATAGTTAAATCTGTTTCATATGAAAACCTCTTGAATTTTAAATAGGAGGAATCATGATTCAAAAATTTACACTATTCTTAATACGGTCAGTCTGCGTTTTACTCTTTTGCTTACAATTTCCACTGGCATCCTTTTCCCAAAAAATATCCCTTGCAGATGTTTTAAATGTATCAGATTTTACAAGTAAAAGATTTGAGAATACTGTAAGAAGAATGGGCTTTTACTATCATGGTGTTGCTTCCATAAAAGATAGTACCATTTATGTTTTTACAAAAAGAAAACCTGATTCAATAAGAAGAGAGTTTTTCAGGTACTTATTGCCAAAAACAGAATTAGTCGCTTTTCAAACGATCGATAAAGATGAGATCAGCGTTTTTAAAGATAAACTGAATGAAGAAAGGTTTAGCTACTCCACAGATAAGAATAATTATACGGATGCAACCGTTTTCCAAAAAGGAAATCTGGTAGTCTATTTTTCTGAGCGGCCTGTTGATAGCGTAATTCTTTATACTTGTTATATAAGCCGTGCAAAATTGCCAAAGGCGAAAGACATAGCTTATGCAGACGATCTTTTGCAATTAACTTCACACCAATATCTATGCGACGTATTTGGACCTGAAAATGTAAAAAAAGATGTTTTCCTTCTTTCTGGAGATAAAACGGCACCATGCTCTGTGCTGTTTCCTAATACTAAGATGGAAGCCGTATTCATTTGGCAGGATGGACCAAATTTAAGAAGCATTCTTGCTCTTAGAATTGGTGGCGACCCTCAAACAAAAGGGTCTTTAGCTTATGAAAGATCCATTGAACAGAATGTATGGCAGTTCCGCGAAGGATTGTACATTGGAATGAGTCTTCAGGAAATTCAAAAATTGAATACTTTATATTCTTCTAATAACAATATTGGTAGAAGATTGGGTCAAAGTAAAGATGAGGACAAGCTGGCTAATATAGGGTTGATATTAAGCTGCATGAATTGCGGCGATTCAAAATATTTCCGGGCCGATTTTGCAAGTATATCGGATGCTTCAGGCAATGAACGTAAAATTTATTTATCAACAGTAATTTTATTAAACAAGAATAGCAACTAATTTTTACTCTTTTTATTCTCCACCATATATAGTTCTTTTATTATTTTATTAACGTATTAAAATACTAGAAGCAATATTCAT
>JBJMLT010000035.1:0-15439 GCA_045805165.1 Flavisolibacter sp. | reverse complement strand
TGGAAGGAAGAACACGTTTACTGGAGCATCATGTTAAAGCATGGAATGAACTTTGGAAAAGCGATATTCAAATTGATGGTGATCCTCAGGCACAACAGGATGTTCATAGCATGCTTTATCATTTATATTCATTTGTTAGAGAGGGAACAGCGCTCTCCCCTTCTCCAATGGGATTAAGCGGATTAGGATATAACGGACATGTATTCTGGGATGCAGAACTTTGGATGTATCCTGCTCTTTTAGTGATGCACCCTGAGTTAGCGAAAAGCATGATGGAATACAGGTTTCAACGATTAGACGCTGCTAAGCGGAACGCATTCGCGAATGGCTTTAAAGGAGCCATGTATCCCTGGGAAAGCGCAGAAACGGGAGTTGAAGAAACTCCGGTATGGGCTTTAAGCGGACCATTTGAACATCATATAACAGCTGATGTAGCAATTGCTGCATGGAACTATTACCAGGTGACCCAAGATAAACAATGGCTTCGTGAAAGGGGCTGGCCCATATTACAGGCAACAGCAGAATTCTGGAGCAGCCGGGTAGAGCGTAAAGGACCTGGCCGATTTGAAATTAACAATGTAGTGGCAGCCGATGAATGGGCTGAAAATGTAGACAATAATGCATTTACAAATGCGGCTGCCAAAGCAAATCTGGAATTTGCAACAAAGGCCGCTTCAATATTAGGAGTTTCAGCAGACCCTGACTGGATGAATGTTGCTAATAATATACCCATTTTAAAAATGGAAGATGGTGTTACCAAAGAACACGCAGGTTATCATGGGGAAGGAATTAAGCAAGCAGATGTAAATTTACTGGCCTATCCTTTAAAATATATAACAGATCGTTCACAGATCGTAAAGGACCTAAATTATTATGAAACCAGGATACCAGATGAAGGCACACCTGCAATGACCCAGGCTGTATTTGCCTTATTGTATGCCCGCCTAGGAGATGGGGAAAAAGCTTATAAATGGTTTCGTGAAGCTTATACTCCTAATTTAAATCCTCCTTTCAGAGTAATTGCTGAAACAAAAGGAGGCACGAATCCGTATTTTGCTACGGGAGCTGGAGGTGTGCTGCAAAGCTTAATAATGGGTTTTGGAGGTGTTGATATCACTCCAGAAGGAATAAAGCAAGTAAAGTCCGCCTTGCCGAAATCCTGGAAAAGCCTTTCTGTTACAGGAGTTGGGCCTCTTAGAAGGACTTTTAATGTCCATTAATTTCTTGGTTACAAAATGGGAATTAAGTAATATTGTAAGTAGCAAAAATCTGTGAAAAAGCTAGCTGCCATATTATTTGTTACTGTTGTATTCTTCAACCTCTACGGATACCAGTTTGTAATCGACTTTTTCCAAAATAAAGTAGAATCCAATTTCCAGTCAAAACTGGATAATGACGGATACAATGAACAGGACCTCATATATATAAAGCTTCCAGTTAATTTACCGTATTATTCCAATTCGAGCACATATGAAAAGGTAAGCGGTTCTATAACAGTTGAAGGTGTTGAATACCGTTACGTTAAACGTAGAATTTTTAATGATTCCATTGAGCTTGCCTGCGTATTAAATACCCAAAAGGAACAATTTCAATCTGCCAGAAATGAATTTTTCAAGTTAAGCACTGACTGGCTTAATACTCATCCTAATAAGAAATCAACTTCCAACATAAAAATAGTACCGTTATCATTCTGCGAAAAGATCTATAGTTATGTGATACCAGGTATAATTGAACAGAAACAGAAATGCTCCGTTCCGCTTGTATTACGATTACCTACCTGTTTTATTTCTGTTCAGGAGCAACCTCCTAATTTCCGGATTAGTTAATAAATCGAAATACTCTATTGCCAATAGAGCTAAGCCATAATTTTTTAAATACTCATATAACATAAGATGAATAAATATATAATTTCTATTTGCCTGTTCATAGCCATTTGTTCCTGCAATAGAAAAAATGATTATTTCCAGATTTTTAATGATCCTAATTTATATGCTCATACTGTTCATGAATTGAATACTGTAGTGATGGGAAATAATTTTAGTCCAATAGTAGCCTCCAGAAATTACACTTATGCAAACATTGCTGCTTATGAGGTAATTGCTGCTGGTTATCCTAATAAATACAATTCGCTTGCAGGACAAGTAAAGGATCTGAAATTCGTTCCTAAACCTGAAACAGGAAAGAAGATCAATTATGAATTTGCATCTCTTTTAACTTTTTGCAGTATAGGAGAATCTGTAACTTTTCCGAAGGGCAGCATGCAAAATTACACTGACAGTTTAAAGAAGCTGGCAAAGGACCATGGAATGCCCGGAGATGAATTTGATAATTCTATAGCTTATTCAGATGTTGTTTCAAAAGCTATAGTAGCCTGGGCAAAAAAAGACCAATATGCAGAAACGAGGAGCATGCCTGAATATTCCGTGGATATGGCTTTGCCTGAAAGATGGATACCTACTCCCCCAGCCTATTCATCTGCGATGGAACCTAACTGGAAAATGATGAGATGTCTTGTTATGGACAGTTGTACTCAATTCATCCCACCGGCACCTTACAAATTCAATGTAAAGGATACTTCGAGCGATTATTACAAACAAGTAATGCAATCAAAGACAGCAATTGAAAATCTAACGCCTGAACAAAAGCATATTGCAGACTTCTGGGATGATAATCCATTTAAATTAAATGTGGTGGGACATGTTATGTTTGGCACCAAGAAATTTTCACCTCCCGGACACTGGCAAAGTATTGTTGGCATTGCAGCGAAAACAGCTAAAGCTGATTTTCAAAAAACAGTTTATGCATATGCGATAACATCTATTGCTATGTATGATGCTTTTATTCAATGCTGGGAAGCTAAATTCCGGTATAACACTGTTCGTCCTGAAACCGTGATCAATAAATATTTTGATATTTCATGGAGGCCTTATTTACAGACACCACCATTCCCTGAATATACATGCGGACATTCCACCTGCTCATCTGCTGCTGCAGAAGCGTTAACAAGTGTATTTGGTGATAACCTTGCATTTAAGGATACTTCTGAAGAAGAGTTTGGAATTAAGGACATGTCATTTAAATCATTCCGAGATGCTTCAGAACAAAATAATTGGGCAAGGTTTTATGGAGGCATACATTTCCATCATTCCTGTATAGTAAGTACTGAATACGGAAGAAAGGTTGGTGAGCTTATAGTTCAGAAGCTTCATATGAAGAAAGAAGACAAGGAATTGACGCTTGTAAAATAGTTCAATCCAGGGACCACAAAGGACTCTTATTGTACAAATTTGACAGGGTAATTTACTTTTAAACTATTTTTTTGCTTATTACGAAATGCCGGTTCAGAGCCGGCATTTTTCATTTTAATTTTTACATTTTAATTCATGCAGAGAATTGCCGTACATTTAAATTATCCTATCAATTAAAATTAATATGGCTGCTATTGATACGTATCAATCATTAAGAAAAGTATTTCTCATTGTCCTTTTTTGGATACCCGCACTTTATATTGGAGCTCAGGATGTTCCTACTCCGGACAGACTTTGGGGAAAATTATTTGAAGAAGTGCAGTTGAATAAAATATTTCCGGATAATAAAACATTTGTTGATGCCACTCCAAAATACGAACCTTCTGTTATTTTAAGTAAGTATAGCCAGCACAGAAATGATGCGGATTTTGACCTGAAGAAATTTGTAACTGAGAACTTTGACTTACCTGTTACACCTACAGTACATGTAAAGGAAGGATTGCCATTAAAGGATCATCTTGAACAATTATGGGATATTTTGACCAGAAAAGCAGATAAGAAACAACCTTATACATCTTTATTACCATTGCCAGGTCCCTACATTGTTCCCGGTGGCCGCTTCAGAGAAGTTTATTATTGGGACAGTTATTTTACGATGCAGGGACTTGCGGTATCAAACAGGTATGATCTAATAACTGATATGCTGGATAATTTCAAATGGCTGATAGACCACTATGGACATATACCAAATGGGAACAGAAATTATTATTTAAGCCGTTCCCAACCTCCATATTATGCTTTAATGGTTCAACTTCTTGCAGAGAAAAAAGGTGGTGCAATCTATCGCAAGTATTTTTCTGCAATGGAAAAAGAATATAAATGGTGGATGAATGGTGAGGGCAAATTAAATGCTCCAGGCACCTATGAACACGTTGTAAAACTAAATGATGGAACTATTTTAAACAGATACAAAGATGCAAGGAACAGTCCCAGGCAAGAATCTTACGTTCAGGATATAAATACTGCCAAAGAATATAAAAACCCTGATACTCTTGCTTATTCTAATCTGCGCAGTGCTGCAGAAAGTGGATGGGATTTCAGCAGCAGGTGGTTTGCGGACACTATTCATTTAAATACTATTGAAACGACTGCTATTATTCCTGTTGATCTGAATTGCCTGTTATATCAATATGAATTGATCTTAGCTAAAGCTGCTAAAGCAAAGGGTTCAGCCTCAAAGGAAAAACAATACCTTGTAAGAGCAAAAAAAAGAAAAGAAGCCATCCAAAAATATTTCTGGAACAAAGAGCTGAATTATTTCTTTGATTATGACCTGAATGACAAGCATACTACCAACAGATGGTCACTTGCAGGAGCTATGCCGCTTTTTACAAATACAGCCACCAAGGAACAAGCTATTAAAGTTGAGCAAAAAATAAAAGATTCTTTCTTAAAGGCTGGAGGCGTTATTACAACAATCTATCATACAAAGCAGCAATGGGATGCGCCTAATGGATGGGCCCCTCTTCAATGGATAACCGTTAAAGGACTAATGAATTATAATTATAATGATCTTGCAAGGGTGGTAGCTGAAAGATGGATGTTGTTAAATGAGCGCGTTTTTACTTCTACCGGTAAAATGCTGGAGAAGTATAATGTTGAAAATATTTTATTAGAAAGCGGGGGTGGTGAATATCCAACACAAGATGGATTTGGATGGTCTAATGGAATTTATTTGAAGTTTTATGACTTGTTTAGAAAGGAAACCAAAACTCAAAAGTTAAAACCAAAAAGTTTTTAGTGTTCAAAAATGGATAACGAATTTAAAAATAGTTTTACCCTTTTGACTCCTGACTTTTCACTTATTACAAAGTATAGCTATTAAAATGTTTTAATTTTGATATTGCGAAACCAAACGAGATTACCGTGGTTCTGAAGTGCGATCTTGCCAGATTTAAAGGTTCCGAAATCAGGCATGTCTTTGAACTTGCTTATCGCGATCATCTGTTTCCAGGTATCGTTCCACATGGTGGTAGATAAGGTATGCTGACCATTCATATAGAAATCAAGCTTTCCATTATTGGCTACAATTTCTACCGCGTTCCATTGACCTACAGATTTCACAGCTTCTTTTGATGCCAGCAGATCATAAAGGTCTCCTGCCCTATGGGTATATAGTTTACCGTCCGGATGTCCAAGACGTGTTGGAGTACCATTATCCAATACCTGCATTTCCATACCTGTGTTATAGGTGTCTTTATATTTAGGATCTTCATGAACAAAGAAAATGACTCCGCTATTCCCTTTCTCAGAAATCTTCCATTCGAGCTTAAGATGATAATTGTTATATTCTTTATCGGTAGTAAGATCACCACCTTCCCCTTTTGCCGGATTCAAAGCCAGAGCACCATTTTCCACTTTCCACGCATCAGTAACTTTATTTTGTCCGTATGAATGCCAGCCTTTTGTTGTTTTTCCATCGAACAACATTTGCCAACCTTCTTTCTTTTCTTTATCGGTTAAGGAATTTGGGAGATTTTCAGAATTCTTATAAACAGGCATAATGAATGCAAATAATGCAATAGCAGCAATAGGGAGAAATAGCAATTTTATCATTTAATCTGATTTATTATTTAAGAGAAAGAACATATTTTACCATAGCCTTCGCATCTTCTTTAGAAAGATTTTGATGAGGTGTCATTGGAACTGTACCCCAATGTCCGGCGCCACCTTTAATAACCTTTTCAACCAATGTGTCAATTACCTCGGGTGTGGCCTGATATTTCTGTGCGACTTTCTGATAAGCGGGACCAACTGATTGTTCTGCAACCTTATGACAAGTGAAACAATCATTCTTTGCTACCAGATCTAGTCCTTTTTCAACAGCAGGATCCGTGGCAGGTTCAGGCGCTGCAGCATTTGTAGTAGATTTTGTATCGTTCCCTGAAGATTTATTAGAATTGTTGCCACAGCTTGTACTTAAAAAAATAATAGATAAAATAAGGATAGACTTTTTCATTATTATTAATCTGTTAATTGGTGTAAAGTAAAGATTTTATTATATACCCAAGATCATTCTATTTAATTTGTCGTCAGTACCTGCGCTTGCAAAATCATCAAAAGTTTTTTCTGTAACCCTTATTATGTGATCCTGAATAAAGATTGCGCCTTCTTTTGCTCCCTGTTCAGGATGTTTAATAGCACATTCCCATTCAAGTACAGCCCATCCTTTGAAATCATACTGAGCCAGCTTGCTAAATATGGATTTGAAGTTGACCTGCCCATCTCCTAAAGATCTGAACCGGCCTGCTCTGTTTATCCAGCTTTGGTAGCCACCATATACTCCCTGCTTTCCGGTTGGATTAAATTCGGCGTCTTTAACATGGAATGCCCGAATCCGTTCGTGATAATTATCAATGTATTCAAGATAATCAAGACATTGCAAAACAAAATGCGAAGGATCATATAAAAGGCAAGCTCTTTTATGATCATTCACTTCTTTCAGAAACATTTCATATGTGATTCCATCATGAAGATCTTCACCAGGATGAATTTCATAACAAACATCAACTCCGTTTTCATCGAACGTATTCAAAATGGGCGTCCATCTTTTTCCTAACTCTTTAAAAGCTGTTTCTACTAATCCGGCTGGTCTTTGGGGCCATGGATATACTGTATGCCAAAGAAGAGAGCCGCTAAATGTGGCATGAGCATTTAAGCCCAAATTCTTTGAAGCTTTAGCAGCCCAGGTTAATTGCTGTACTGCCCATTCTGTCCTCGCTCTATTGTTTCCGTGAACTTCTTTGGGAGCGAATCCATCAAATAATATATCATATGCGGGATTAACGGCTATTAATTGTCCCTGTAAATGTGTAGACAATTCTGTTATTTCAAGTCCGCAACTATTTACTAATCCTTTTAATTCATCAGCATATGTTTTACTTTCTGCGGCTTTTTTAAGATCGATGCACCGGGGATCCCACGTTGGGATCTGAACACCAATATATCCGAGGCCTTTCGCCCATTGGCAAATAGATCTTAAATCATTAAAAGGAGGCTGATCTCCTAAAAACTGCGCTAAAAATATTCCGGGGCCTTTGAGAGTTTGCATGATTTAATTTGAAATTTGAGATTTGAAATTTGAGATTCTTAACTCCAACCCTTCCCATCTTCTTCTTTCAATAAATAATTGTAAATCGAACTTACTATAATTAATGATTTTAAAATTTAAAAATTTAGGAAAATGTCCTATAAATAAACCAGATTGAATTAAAGAATTTGAAATCTCAAATCTCAAATTCTTTCCATTTCTTTTCAGTTTTACCGGATGCTATAACGTTTTCGATAAAGGCCATGCCGCGAATACCATCTTCAACACCTGGAAAATCAAGCCATTCCTTTTGCGGATTGCTATTACTATTAATTGCCTGAGCAGTTAATGCAAAATTCCTGTAATGATTGGCAAAAGCTTCCAGATAGCCTTCAGGGTGTCCTGCGGGGGTACGTGTGTTATGCTTTGCATAAGAACTTAAATAAGGTGTGCCTGTTCGTAATGTTTCGGCAGGCTTATCAAGCCATTTTAATATAAGGCTATTATTATCGCTCTGCTTCCATTCGAGTCCTCCATTTTCTCCATACACTTTAATTGAAATATCGTTCTCTTCTCCGGCCATTATTTGTGATGCATAGAGTAAGCCACTGGCGCCATTATCAAATTTTAGAAATACCTGACCATCATCATCCAGCTTTCTACCTTCTACAATAATATTAATGTCGGCGCATAAAGATGTAACTTTTAGTCCGGTAACATATTCGGCCAAATTGAAAGCATGTGTTCCAATATCTCCCATGGCTCCGGCTATACCGCTTTTAGAAGGATCTGTTCTCCAGACAGCCTGCTTATAATCGGTATGATCCAAAAATTTAGTCAGCCATCCCTGAGGATAGGCAGCGATTACTTTTCTGATCTTCCCCAATTTACCAGAGAGCACTTGCTGACGTGCTTCTTTAACCATTGGATAACCTGTATAAGTATGCGTAAGACAAAAGAGCTTACCGGATCTGTTAACTATTTCTTTTAGTTCTTTTGCTTCTTTTAATGAAAATGTCATTGGCTTATCCAGCACTACATGGAAACCATTTTCTAATGCCAGTCTGGACGGATGAAAATGAAGATGATTTGGAGTAACTATACTAACAACCTGCATTCTTTCATCTACAGGAAGGGCTTTTTCTTTGCTTATCATTTCCTCATAGCTATTATAAACACGTTCAGAAGGTAGGTGAAGCTGGCCTATCATCATTTTAGATTTTTGAGGGTCTGAACTAAATGCACCACAAACCAGTTCGATTTCACCGTCCATCCATGCGGCAATTCTATGAACTCCACCGATGAATGCACCTGGTCCGCCACCTATCATTCCCATTCTTAATTTTTTATTATCCATTGAATTAAAAATTTTATGTAGATGAAAATTTAAATTAAACTTTATCGATTGTTTTTTTAAAAATAGTATATTTAGCCCTCATTCAATTAACGAAATGCTGGCTATTAAATCTGTCAATTTCTTTTTCATTTCATTTTTTCAGAATCCTCCAGTACTTTCTTTCTTCAATACTTACCTTACTAAAATCGATTGCTTATGAAAATTAGTACACGTATCCAGCTTTCGGTAATGATGTTCCTGGAATTTTTTATATGGGGATCATGGTTTGTAACTATGGCAACTTATTTAAAGTATAATTTGAATGCAACAGATCCGCAACAGGGATTTTCATATACATCACAATCATTCGGCGCCATTTTAGCTCCTTTTATCATAGGATTTATAGCGGATCGCTTCTTTGCGGCACAAAAGATATTGATCTTTCTTCATCTTGCAGGAGCTGCTGTGCTTTGGTATATAACAACGGTTACAACGTTTGATCGCTTTTTTCCCCTGATCATATTATACATGGTTCTTTACATGCCAACAATTGCACTTACCAATTCCATTGCCTTTAAGCAAATGACCAATCCATCCAAGGAATTTCCTGGGATCAGAGTATTGGGAACGATTGGCTGGATCGTAGCAGGATTGATCATTGGAAAATTTGGTTGGGAAGCAATTAAAAATAATAATGTTACAGACCTGGCACTTACATTTAAAATGGCATCAATAGCTTCACTTGTACTTGCGATCTTAAGCTTTACCTTACCTAATACTCCTCCGCCAAAAGCAAAAGATGAGAATGTTTCAGTAAGAGAGATACTAGGTTTTGATGCATTTACACTTTTTAAAAGCAAAAACTATTTTATCTTTTTCCTGGCTTCCATTGCTATTTGCATACCACTTGCCTTTTATTATAATTTCACTAATGTATTCCTTAATGAGATAAAGATCTCTGCAGGGGCTGGTATTCAAACCATTGGTCAGATGTCCGAAGTTTTGTTTATGCTTCTGATACCCGTATTATTTGTACGATGGGGTGTTAAAAAAATACTATTACTGGGCATGATTGCCTGGGTATTACGATATTTATGTTTTGCGTATGGTGACAGTGGAGCTTATTTTTGGATGATCATTATTGGAATAGCTCTGCACGGAGTGTGCTATGATTTCTTCTTTGTAACCGGGCAGATCTATACTGAACAACTGGCAGGGGAAAAATTTAAAAGTGCCGCACAAGGGCTGATCACCCTGGCAACTTATGGAATTGGAATGCTGATAGGATTTTTCATTTCAGGCTATATTGTACAAGCAAATGCAGTGGGGCAAATCCATAACTGGAAAAATATATGGGTTGTTCCTGCAATTATTGCTGCTGTTGTGTTGATATTATTCGGAACTTTATTCAGGCAAAGGAAGAATTTAGCTCCAACAAGTTCAGAGGTAGAAAAAGGTATTGCTGCGAGTCCGCTATCATAATTTAATTATATGTCTAATAATACCAGCCGAAGAAAAATGCTAAGAGATCTGCTATTGACAGGGACAGTTCTTTCTACTACTTCTTCCTTTTCAACGGCAAGCAAATCAGAAAGTGTGAATACAAGAGGAAAACTGAATAAGAATATCAATCATTCGGTATGCAGATGGACCTATGGATTCCTTTCTCTTGATGAATTATGCACAGCTGTTAAGAATATAGGTTTCTCTGCCATAGATCTTGTAGGTCCAAAAGACTGGCCAACTTTAAAAAAATACAATATTTATTCCTCGATGTGCAATGGAGCTGAGATCAGCCTTACTCAGGGCTGGAATGATAAGCAATTCCATCCAACATTAATTAAAAACTATACAGACCATATTGATCTTGTTTCAAAAGCCGGATATAAAAACCTAATCTGCTTCGGCGGAAACAGGAATGGAATGGATGAAGAAACAGGCCTTAAAAATTGTGTTGAAGGCTTAAAAACAATTCTTCCGTTAGCTGAAAAAAATGGTGTGGTGATACAAATGGAGCTATTGAACAGTAAAGTAGATCATAAAGATCAGATGTGTGATAATACAAGGTGGGGCATTGAATTAGTTAAACGTATATCTTCAGACAACTTTAAGCTACTTTATGATATCTATCATATGCAAATTGATGAAGGAGACGTAATAAGGACCATTCAGAAAAATCATCAATATTTTGGACATTATCATACAGGAGGAAATCCTGGAAGACATGAAATTGATGAGACGCAGGAGCTGAACTACCCAGCTATTATGAAAGCTATACTAGCCACCGGCTTTACAGACTATGTAGCTCAGGAATTCATACCTGCAAAAGAAAATAAAATAGCTTCACTTGAAGCGGCGATCAGAACATGCGATGTTTAAGGAAATCAATTATTAAACCATAAAAATCATAAGAAAATAATGGCTAATACGTATGACGCAATTGTTATTGGCTCCGGCATTAGCGGAGGATGGGCTGCAAAAGAATTAACTGAAAAAGGATTAAAAGTATTACTCCTTGAAAGGGGCCGTAACATTGAACACATTAAAGATTATGTAAACGCAACCAAAGGGCCGTGGGAATTTCCTCACCGAGGGGGCAGAACACAACAGATGATCAAAGATTATCCTGTTCTTAAAAGAGATTATCCTTTAAATGAAACCAACCTGGATTATTGGGCCAGTGATAAGGAAAGTCCTTATGTAGAAGTAAAACGCTTCGACTGGTTTCGCGGATATCATGTAGGTGGAAGGTCGTTAATGTGGGGTAGACAATCTTACCGCTGGTCAAATGCAGATTTTGAAGCCAATGCTAAAGATGGCATTGCGGTAGACTGGCCTGTTCGATATAATGAAATTGCACCATGGTATGATTACGCGGAAAAATTTGCCGGCATTAGTGGGTCCAAAGAAGGATTGGATGTGCTACCTGATGGTCATTTTATGCCACCAATGGAAATGAATGTAGTAGAAAAAGATGTAGCAGCCAGGATAAAAGAATATTATAAGAATCAGAGGCATATGATCATTGGAAGGACAGCTAATATTACTGAGCCACTGCCAGGAAGAACTAATTGTCAATACAGAAATAAGTGCTGGCTAGGTTGTCCTTTCGGAGCCTACTTCAGCACACAGTCTTCTACATTACCTGCTGCTATGAAGACAGGCAATTTAACACTTCGTCCATGGTCCATCGTTACAAAAATCCTATACGATAAAGATAAAAAGAGAGCCACCGGGGTTGAAGTACTAGACGCAGAAACAAACAAGACGTATGAATTCAGTTCGAAGATCATCTTTCTTAATGCATCTGCATTGAACAGTGCGTGGGTATTAATGAATTCAGCCACTGATGTATGGCCTGATGGCATGGGAAGCAGCAGTGGAGAATTAGGACATAATGTAATGGACCATCACCTTGGTGTTGGCGCTGGTGGAGTTGTTGAAGGTTATGAGGATAAATACTATTATGGAAGCAGAGCCAATGGAATTTACATACCTAAGTTTAGAAATGTAAATGGTGATAAGAGAGATTATATAAGGGGATTTGGTTATCAGGGTGGCGCTAACAGGGCCGGATGGGGACGTGAAGTAGCAGAGATGTCGATAGGTGGTGATTTTAAAGACGCACTATGCGAACCAGGCCAATGGTCTATGGGAATAGGCGGATTTGGTGAAACACTACCATATCATGATAACAAAATTACTCTTGACAAAAGTGTAAAGGATAAATGGGGATTAAACGTTCTCTCTTTCGATTGTGAGATAAAGGATAATGAGAAGAAGATGAGGAAAGATATGCAGAACGACGCAATAGAAATGCTTTCCAATGCCGGTGTAAAGAATGTGAAAGGACATGATGGGAATCCTTACCTGGGAAGGGGTATTCATGAAATGGGAACAGCAAGAATGGGTAATGATCCCAAGACATCTGTATTAAATAAATGGAACCAGGTATGGGATGCTCCTAATGTATATGTAACAGATGGCGCATTTATGACCTCTGCTAATTGTGTAAATCCATCCCTTACTTATATGGCTTTTACAGCAAGAGCTGCTGACCATGCCGTAAGTGAATTAAAAAAACTAAACGTTTAACCTTTTATGAAAGACAATCAAGATCAATTAAACAAATCCAGAAGAGACTTTATAAAAAACAGTGCTGTAGCTGCCGCAGGATTTATGATAGTGCCGAGGCATGTATTGGGAGGAAAAGGATTTATTGCTCCCAGTGACAGGTTGATAGTTGCCGGTGTAGGAGTTGGAGGAAAAGGAGAAAGCGATATCAATAATTTTTTCAAGAGCGGTAAAGCAGACATTGCCTATTTGTGCGATGTGGACGATAGACGTGCTGCTAATTCTGTAAAAAAATTCCCAAAAGCAAAATATTACAAAGACTGGAGGGAATTATTTAATAAGGAATCCAAGAATTTTGATGCAGTATCTGTTTCTACTCCAGATCATAATCACGCAGTGATCGCTTTGTCAGCTATGCAACTTGGCAAGCATGTTTATGTTCAAAAACCACTTACCCATGATATTTATGAAGCCCGTGTTCTTACAGAAGCTGCTAAAAAATATAAAGTAGTCACTCAAATGGGAAACCAGGGTGCATCGGGAGATGGAGTACGTCAATTAGTGGAATGGTATGATGCCGGAGTAATAGGTGATGTACATACAGTATATTGCTGGACTGACAGGCCTGTATGGCCGCAAGGTATACCTTGGCCTTCAACAAAAGCAGAGGTGCCAAAAGAGCTTGATTGGGATCTATGGTTAGGAACAGCACCGTATAAAGATTATGTAGAAAAACTTGTTCCTTTTAACTGGCGTGGATGGTGGGATTACGGGACCGGAGCATTAGGCGATATGGGATGTCATATTGTGGAGCCGGCATTCAGAGTACTTAATTTAAAATATGCCAATGACGTTCAGGCAAGCGTAGGAACTGTGTATGTAGATGAATTCAAACGTGGATATTTTCCAGAGAGTTGTCCACCTTCAAGTCATGCAACGCTTACTTTCCCCAAAACAAATAAAACCAAAGGCGATGTAATTCTTCACTGGATGGATGGTGGCATTCAACCTGAAAGACCTGAAGAGCTTTTACCCAATGAAACATTTGGAGATGGTGGAAATGGAACTCTATTTATTGGAACGAAAGGAAAGATGATGTGCGCTACTTATGGAGCGAATCCAAAACTTCTTCCTTTAAGCAGGAATCAAGAAGTGAAAGTTCCTCAAACAATACCGCGAGTACCTGGAAGCGCTGAAGGACATTATGCCCAATGGGTGGAAGGAGCTATTGCCGGATATGGAAAAACCCAATTAAGCTCTCCATTTGAAACTGCTGGTCCATTAACTGAAGCATTACTAATGGCAAATTTAGCCATAAGAGGGAATGACCTGCGTGTTCAAAGAGCAACGGGCAATGGCTATAATTATCCGGGAAGAAACATTAAATTGGTGTGGGATGAACAAAATATGAAGGTGACGAATTTCGATGAAGTGAATCAATTTGTAAAACGCCAGTATCGCGAAGGTTTCCGATTGGTAATATAAAAAATTAAATAAAGTAAATTAAATAAAAAATCATGGACAGAAGAGAAGCAGTAAAATATGTAAGCTTATTATTGGGAGGTACTATAGTAGGTGCCGACCTATTTCTTACAGGATGTAAAACTGAAACTAAACATGGTGGAAGAGCATTTACAGAAGAAGATAATGCCTTTCTCGATGAAATAGCTGATACAATATTGCCGACAACAAGTACCCCTGGTGCAAAAGCTGCTAAAGTTGGGCAATTCATGACCGTAATGGTTAATGATTGCTATACTGATAAAGAACAGTCAACTTTTAAAGATGGAATGGATAAACTGAATGATGCTTCCAAAAAGAAATATGATAATTCCTTTATGAGCATATCTCCTGCGCAAAGACATGATCTGCTGGTGCAACTAGATAATGAACAGAAGGAATATACTAAAAATAAAAAACAAGATGATCCTGCGCATTATTTCCGAATGATGAAAGAATTGACCTTATTAGGCTATTTCACATCTGAAATAGGATGCAAGCAAGCAAGAAGATACGTGCCAGTACCTGGAAAGTATGATGGAAACTATCCTTATAAAAAAGGTGACAAAGCATTTGCTTAAAACCATCGGGCATGACGAATAGAAGACAGTTTCTAAAAGCAGCAGGAGCTACTCTTGCAATAAGTACTATATCTAAAGAACTGATGGCTATCAGTTCTTTTTCTGATCCAGCGAAAGAACATATAAAGCCAGGACTGCAATTATATACTCTACGGGCAGACCTACCTAAAGACACCAAAGGGATTTTAAAGCAGGTTGCTTCATTTGGCTATAAAGAGATTGAAGGATTTGAAGGAGGCAAAGGATTATTCTGGGGAATGACCAATAAAGAATTTAAAAGATTTATGGACGACCTGGGAATGAGATTTATTTCCAGTCATTGTGATATCAATAAAAATTTTGAGGAGAAAGCTGATCAGGCTGCAGCTATTGGCATGAAGTATCTTATCGAACCCTACTTAGGGCCACAAAAGCAATTGGATGATTACAAACGGGCTGCCGAATTATTCAATAAGAAAGGAGAAGTATGTAAAAAAGCAGGAATACGGTTCGCCTATCATAATCATGATTATAGCTTCGTTCCGGTGAACGGAATATTTCCACAGGATATAATGATGCAAAACACAGATAAAAAGCTAGTGGATTTTGAAATGGATATTTATTGGGTAGT
>JBJMLT010000034.1:0-3033 GCA_045805165.1 Flavisolibacter sp. | reverse complement strand
TGAAACATGGTCGCCGCCGAATGGCTGGCGCCAGCCCGGGCCATGTTCGTCAGGTAGACGAGGCCGAGCGGGTTCACGCCATGGATATAGTGAGCGTATTCCAACGCCGCCGCGAGGAAATTAAATGCTGCCAGTGGTACTGCCATTGTTCTTGACAATACCAATAAAGGAGGATCTTTTACATTTACCGCCCAACTAACAAAAGCATTTTCAAAAGGCTTATATGGAACTGTTGCTTATAACTATAATTTCGCTACAGATGTTACAGCTAATCCGGGAAGCCAGGCAGGATCTGTATGGAGCGCCAACCCAACTTCAAACACACAGAATGATCTTGAATTAGCCTATTCGGCATTTGCAGTACCACATCGTATAGTTGCCGGCCTCTCTTACCGCTTTGAATATGCACGACACCTGGCTACGACTGTTTCGATATATTATGAAGGAGCATCTGCCGGTACCTACTCTTATCTTTATAATGGCGATATTAATAATGATGGAAACTCCGCTGATCTGATGTATATCCCTAAAAATCCATCGGAGATCAAATTCAAAAATAACGTTGTGTACAATGGAGTAACCTACACCGCGCAACAGCAATCGGATATATTCTTCCAGTATATAGAGCAGGATCCTTATTTAAGGGACCATAAGGGTCAGGTTGCAGAAAGAAATGGAGCAAAATTCCCATGGTATAACCGCGTTGATATGAAATTTGCTGAAGACATTTTTGGAACTTTTGGAAGAAGAAGAAATACTTTACAATTTACCGTAGATATCGTAAACTTTTTAAACCTGCTTAACAGCAATTGGGGTGTAAGACAATTAACTACGGTAAATAATCCATTGAAAGTAGAAAGTGTTACCAATGGAGTACCTACATTTTCACTTACCTCTTTTGCCAATGCTCCTGTAAATAAAACGTTTGTAAATAATTTTTCTACATCCAGTACGTGGGGGATACAGTTGGGATTGAGGTATATTTTTTAGTGGTATTGGTGGTATTGGTGGCATAAGTAGTATTGGTGGTATTAGTAGTATTGGTAGTATTGGTGGTAATAGAAGTAATTGGTAATTTATTTGTATGTGTATGATTAAGAAGTTTTGGATAGGAGATTGAAGGACCATAAGAGAAAATGAGGGAAGGCGCGGCCCCAGGTTTGGATATCGTGTTTACCATCATCGTAATTGATATATTTTATATCGTAGTCTTTATAGTATCCTAATTGTACTAATTCATCTATCAAAGCGAGTGTATCATCTATTGAATCTATAATGCCATTATTATTTCTATCGGCTGTTTCATCCAAAGAGCCAGTCGTGAAGAAAAAGCGTAATCCGGGCTTATATTTTCCATGCCTTATTAATTGGTGCATAATTCTATCTGTCTCTTCATTGTAATTATCTTCCAAACTTTTAGCTCGCCACCATAAGGATCCGGAAAATACACCTGCTATGGAAAAGATATCAGGATGATGCCATACAATATCTAAAGCTGATAATCCACCAAGTGAAAAACCTGCGATAGCCATTTTCTGAAATTCCTCTATGCCATAATGAATATGTATATAGGGCAATAATTCGTTCAGAATAAAATTATTATATGCTTTCGCTTTTGATCCGCGGCCTTCATAATCAAGAACATCTGCAGTTCCATATTCATGTTTCCGATCTTTTCCGGCATGAATACCTACATAAAATACCGGCTCTATCTGATTGGATTCCGCAAGTTGGTCAATGATACCATGAAAACCCATCTCTTTCAGATTTTGTCCATCATTAATTAATAACAGGGCTGACCCGCTATTGTCAATAATTTTCTTTGGAATAAAAATGTCCAGTAACACATTTCTTTTCAAATGGGCGGATTGTATGGATTTATGTTCTGCAATAAAATTCAACCTGTTCTGTTTCACCATGTTTTCAAAAATAGGGTATCAACTACAATCCTTAAATAAAAAATCAACCGTTGCCACCATTATTTTAAGTAGAAAATTAAATTGTACTTTAAAGTATACTTATTACATTCATATTAGTCCAGGATTAAATAAGGCTTATCATGAAAAAAATAGGAGTACTATTTGGCCAGGAAAGAAGTTTTCCAATGGCTTTTATAGAAAGGGTGAACAGTAAAGGAATAGAAAGCATTACAGCAGAACCTGTAAGAATAGATAAAGCCGGACAAGGTGAAAAAACGGATTATGCAGTAATTATTGACAGAATATCTCAGGATGTTCCTTTTTACAGGGCATGGCTAAAAAATGCCGGAATGACCGGAGCAGCAGTTATAAATAATCCATTCTGGTGGAGCGCAGATGATAAATTCTTTAATAATTGCCTTATGACGCAGGTTGGAGTACCTGTTCCTAAAACTGTTCTTTTACCTTCATTCGAACTTCCTTCAGATACTAAAAATGAATCATTTTCAAACCTCGCTTATCCGCTGGATTGGGAAGGGATCTTTAGTTATATCGGCTTTCCGGCTTATATGAAACCTTATGCAGGAGGCGGCTGGAAAAATGTTTACCGGTTGGAAAGTAAAGAGGATTTTTACCAGAAGCATGGAGAAACGGGGCAATTAGTTATGTTATTACAGGAAGAGATCGTATTTGATGAATATTACCGTTGTTATTGCATTGGAAGAAAAAATGTTAGAATTATGCCTTATGAGCCAAGAAATCCACATCACTTAAGATACAAAGCGAACTTCAGCCCCAGCCAGGAACGATTGAAGCAAATGGAGGATATAGTGCTACGCATTAATCATTTTCTTGGTTACGATTTCAATACAGTTGAATTAGCAATACGTGACGGAATACCTTATGCCATAGATTTTGGTAATCCAGCCCCTGATGCAGAGAGAACCAGCGTTGGCGAAGAAAATTTTGAATGGGTTGTTGAAACCGCGGCCAACTATGCGATTGAAAGAGCAGTTCATCATAAGGACGGACAGGATAATTTAACCTGGGGAGAGTATGTGAAGAGAGCAGTCAATAGTTGAGGTAATTTACTATTTACGATTTACGATTTACG
>JBJMLT010000033.1:0-23364 GCA_045805165.1 Flavisolibacter sp. | reverse complement strand
TTAATACTTTCGATAAAATGAATGATGAAGATTACATGCGTCAGGCTTTATTACAAGCCCAAAAAGCTTTTGAAGATGATGAAGTACCTGTAGGGGCCATAGTTGTGCTAAACGATAAAATAATAGCAAGAGGATATAACCAGGTAGAAAGACTGAATGATTCCACAGCACATGCAGAAATAATTGCATTAACATCAGCTTTCAATTATTTGGGAAGCAAGTATCTGCCGGATGCTAGCATTTTTATAACTGTTGAGCCCTGCCTAATGTGTGCAGGCGCCCTATACTGGAGCAAAATCGGACGTGTTGTTTATGGCGCTTCCGATGAAAAGAATGGTTATATTCATAATACCAATGGCGCTTCACCCTTTCACCCTAAAACCATTCTTACAAACGGAATCCTTAAAGATCAATGCGGAGAGCTTATGAAAGAGTTCTTTAGAAAAAAACGATGAAAGCAATGTGCCAATGGGACAATGTGCAAATGAAAAATGAAAAATGAAAAATGAAAAAATGTGCAAATTGGAATAATGGAATGTTCAATAATTAATATATGGGTAAAGGGAAATCCGGAGAAAAGGTAGAATGCCTGAATCCGAATACAGGTGGCAGCATAAATATTAATAAAGATATTTATGATCTGTTTGTTAAGGGTATAAAAGACAGTTTAAAAAATGGTAAATCTCTTACTTATACTGAATTAGTTGAAGGCATAGAAAATTATTTCCGATCAAATAAAATAGTATTTAACAAGTCCATATCGTGGTATGCTGTTGCTGTTAAGCATGACCTTGATGTAAAAGGCATTATAAAAGTTTACACTGAAAAAGGTAAAAAACTACATAAGCAGGCCTGATTTGCTATTTAAGGTAGAATTCAATTTAGATGATACTATATAAACCTATCTTAATAAATTTGCAGTTCTAAGGAAACGATAGACCAGTATTAATCTTAAATCTAAAATTAAATAGTTATGGCTTTTACCCTTCCCCCATTACCATATGGTTTCGATGCACTGGAACCACATATAGATGCTCAAACCATGCAGATCCATCATGACAAACATCATCAGGCCTATGTAGATAATTTGAATAAGGCTATTACCGGAACCGACAATGAGAAGAAGAGCCTTGAAGAATTAGTAGCTCAGGCTGGAAAAATATCTCCGGCAGTTCGTAATAATGGCGGTGGCCACTGGAATCATTCTTTCTTCTGGCAAATTATTGGACCAAAAGCCGGCGGTCAACCTACCGGTAAAGTAGCGGATGCAATTCAAAAATCGTTTGGTTCCTTTGATACATTAAAAGAAAAAATGAATGCTGCAGGCTTAACAAGTTTTGGAAGCGGCTGGGCCTGGCTGATAGTAAAAGATGGTAAGCTTGAAGTTACTTCTACACCTAACCAGGATAATCCACTAATGGATGTTGCTGAAGTAAAAGGCAAGCCTATATTGGGAGTAGATGTTTGGGAACATGCTTATTATTTAAAATATCAGAATCGCAGAGCAGATTACCTGAATGCATTCTGGAATGTAGTTAATTGGAATAAGGTAAATGAACTGTTTGGATAAATTATTCCGGATATTTCTTAATCACAATAATTTTAATTTTTAAATGAGCCCTTTAAAGGGCTCATTTATTTAGATAAATGGAAGCAGTTATCTTTCATTATTAAATCTTTCCCTATTAAAACTGAGTTATGAGAAAAACAATCGTGACATTTTTAATTCTTCTTTCGCCTTTTCAATTTATTTTTTGTCAATCAGATGGAGATCCGGATATAATGTCCAGTATACGCAACGAAGGTTTCAACAACTCACAAGTAATGAGTATCGCACATTATTTAACGAATGTTTCGGGACCCCGCTTAACAAATTCACCTGGATTTATACAAGCTTCCAATTGGACAATTCAACAGTTAAATTCCTGGGGACTAAATAATGTGCACCTGGATCCGTGGGGGAAATTTGGTTCGGGCTGGACATTGAATAAATGCTATGTGGCAATGAACCTTCCTTATTATCATCCTTTGATCGCCTATCCTTTTGCATGGAGTAAAGGAACTAATGGAGTGATTAAGTCAGATATTGTAATGATCAATGCCCTTGATGTGGATACAATTAATAAATACAATTATCAGGTAAAAGGGAAAATAGTTATAGTTAAAACGAGGCGCAGGAGCATTACATCTCCTTTCTCCGTATTTGCTGACAGATATTCGGATAGCTCTTTAAAAAATATGGGTGATGAAGATATGTTAACAGGCGAAGATGTTAAACATATAAAATCATTTGTTCATAAAATGATAAGTGCGGCAAAGCTATTGAAAGAAAAAGGAGCAGTTGCAATAATGATAAATCTAAGTCCGACCAGAGATGGAACTGTTGAAGCGGACATGTGGTGGTCGGGGAAAAAGAATGCGAACCCTGATCTTCCTGTTGTTTCCACTACTCCTGAAGATCATTTAACAATGCAGCGACTTATTGAATCTCATGTTCCGGTGCAGGTGGAAATGGACATTCAAACTAAGTTCAATGATAAAGATCAAAATGGATATAATGTTATTGGAGAAATACCAGGCACTGATCCATCATTAAAATCTCAGGTAGTAATGCTGGGTGGACATCTGGACTCATGGTTTAGCGCAACAGGCGCAACTGATAATGCAGCAGGATGCGCAGTAATGATGGAGGCTATGAGAATATTAAAAAAGCTGGATATTAAGCCAAAGAGAACGATTAGAATTGCTTTATGGGGAGGTGAAGAACAAGGCTTGCTAGGATCTTATGGTTATGTGCGAAAATATTTTGGAGATCCTGAAACAATGAAATTGCTTCCAGAACGAAATAATGTGTCAGCATATTACAATCTAGATAATGGGTCTGGAAAGATCAGAGGAATTTTTCTACAGGGAAATAAGGAAGTACAATCTATATTTCAGAAGTGGATAGAACCTTTCAATGATCTTGGGGTTACTACAACAACCCTAAGTAGTACAGGTGCAACTGATCATATTTCGTTTGATGCCGTGGGAATTCCTGCTTTTCAATTTATACAGGACCCGGTGGAATACCATACCAGAACACACCACACCAATATGGATTCTTATGATCATTTAATGGCTGAAGATCTAAAACAAGCCGCTGTAATTGTATCGGCATTTGTATACAATACAGCAACTCGTAACGAAATGCTCCCCCGGAAACCTCTGCCTTCCCATTACGAATGGATCTACAATCTGTTCGACTAAAACTTTTAAAAGAATAAAAGACAATTTATAATAATCGATCTACAAAAGAAGAGTTCTGCAAAGGACTCTTCTTATTTTTTGCTAATCCATTAAAATCTCATGAATCAAGGCTCAAAGTTTTATTTTTTACCTTTGACTTTTGACTTATCACGGTACCGGATCATAGCCATGGCCTCCCCAGGGATGACATCTGCTTATTCTTTTTACACTTAACCAAAAGCCTTTAAACAAACCGTATTTTTTAAATGCTTCGATAGAATAATTAGAGCATGTGGGGGTATACCTGCATTTTGGGCCAAGCCAGGGAGAGATGATCCATTGATAAAGCTTAATTATCGCGATCAAAGGCAGAGCTAATAGTTTAAGAATGGCTTTCATTTATTAGCTTTTGATTTAATTTTTTCAGGCAAGTAGCTACGGCTTCCTTTATGACTTCAAATGAAGCAATCGTTTTATCGGTATAAGTAAAAAATAAATATCCATTCAGTTTTTTATAATCGCAGATTTGCTTTAGTTCATTCTTCTGAAGGCGATAAGCTTCTTTTAATAATCTTTTGATCCTGTTACGGTCAACTGACCTTTTAAATGTTCTTTTGCCAGCAGTAACGCCTGCCTGTAAACTGCCTGCTGCATCCGAGGCTTTGAAAAGATAAATAACCCTGACGGGGAAACTGGAAACAGAGCGTCCGTTGGCAAAAAGCTCTTCTATCTGCTTTTTGCTTTTTAAGCGGTCTTTTTTGCCAAAGCCGAATGTTCTGTTCATAAAAAATAAAAAGCCCCTTTAAGCGGCAAGCTTACAGGGGCTAATGTGTATAGTTCTAATATTATTTTAACTTCTTCTCGTCGCTTATGGAAAGCTTATGACGACCTTTAGCCCTGCGGCTGGCCAAAACTTTTCTGCCATTAGCTGTTTGCATGCGTTTGCGGAAACCATGAACAGTCTTGCGGCGGCGGCGATGCGGTTGGAATGTACGTTTCATTT
The DNA here is from genome assembly GCA_045805165.1 of Flavisolibacter sp. Lineage (GTDB taxonomy): Bacteria > Bacteroidota > Bacteroidia > Chitinophagales > Chitinophagaceae > Flavisolibacter. The sequence goes on along the minus strand of JBJMLT010000033.1, from coordinate 19,133 downwards.
TATAATTTATTTTTCACGTTCTAAAATATCCTGTGGAGAGCCAGGATTGTTTTCAGTTGCTTACAGGTCACCACACCCGTGAGTTTTGTGAAAGGACGGCGAAAGTACGAGGATAATTGCAGATTTGATATTTGATATTTGAGATTTTTGATTCAAAACCGTTAAAAGTAATATCAGATTCCTCTTTTAAAGATCTACGTGACGGGATTGAACTGGTTCACCAAAGAATATAGTTGCTTTATTATCAAAGTCTACTGTTGAATCAGTAGTATAGAATGTTCTATTATGCTCCTTGTTTATTTTAGACTCTAATTCGGGATGGCGTTTAAGATAATCCTTAAGGCTCCGAGTTACGATTTCTCCCTGGGTGATGATCTTAACATTTAAAGGAAGATACTTTTCAATCTTCTTTTTCAATAAAGGATAATGGGTACAGGCTAAAAGTATGGTATCTATATTTTTATTTTTAGCCATTATCCCGGTTATATTCTCCTTCACAAAGTAATCTGCCCCTTCTGACATATGCTCGTTATTTTCCACTAAAGGAACCCACATAGGGCATGCTTCCTGTTCTACTTTAAGCTTTGGAAAAAATTTGTTTATTTCTATAAGATATGAGCCGGATTGTACCGTACCATTAGTTGCCAATATGCCAATATTACCTGTTTTGGTAAGTTGGCCAATAACTTCTGTTGTTGGACGAATGACCCCGAGTATTCTGGCTTCGGGGTCAAGTTTATGAAGATCATTCTGTTGAATGGTTCTTAAGGCTTTTGCAGAAGCAGTATTGCATGCAAGGATAATTAAAGGACATTTCTGATGCAGAAGCCATGTTACACATTGTAAAGTATACCTATAAACTGTTTCAAAGCTTCTGGGTCCGTAGGGTGACCTGGCGTTATCACCTAAATACAGATAATCATATTCAGGAAGCTGGTTAACAAATTCACGAAGAATAGTTAGTCCTCCATACCCTGAATCAAAAACTCCTATTGGTCCCATGGGCGGCAAAGTTAGGGAGCAATCGGCCATCGGCTGTCAGCTATCAGCTATCGGCTATCGGCTGTCAGCAATCGGCTGTCGGCTGTCAGCTATCGGAATCAAAGTTTAAACTTGATTGATGGGCAAAAAAAATCCCGCACAATGGCGGGATAATAAATTAATTATAAAACAAGGAATTATCCTTTTGTTTTAGTCTTTGTTTTGGTTGGATTGTTTGTAGCCTGGCCTTGTTCAGAAGCTCCCTGACGTTGTGCATTTAATCCCGCAGGTAGTTTCAGGTTCAACCTCTTAGCTACCAGGGGAAGCAGATCATCGCTTGGCGGAGCTACGATGAGGGCATCCTGGGTGTATACATAAGTATACCCATTTTCTTTTGCAACTTCCTGAATGGCAGTTATAGCCCTACGGTAAATAGGCTCAAGTAACTGATCCTGCTTTTGCTGAGTTGCCTGATTTACAATTTGTTGCCAGTTCTGTAATTCGTAAAGGTCCTGCTGCATTTCCTGACGCATTTTAGCACGAACAGATGCGGGAGTCTTTAAAGAGTCTTTTCCATTTACAGCACTGTCCTTACGCTGATATTCTGATAAGGTATAATTAAATCTTGGTTGTAATGAGTCGGCCTGGAATGTTTTTACCAAAGAATCGATCTTGCTGGTTTCTGGCATTAGTGCTACTACATTATCAACTTTTATGTAGCCTACTTTCTGTGCCATTACACCCATAGCAGAAAACAGAATGGCAGCAAGTAAAAATAATTTGATCTTGTTCATGAGATTGTTTTGTAATGTTTAGTTATGATACTTTTTTATCGGTTATAGTTGTCAGCAATATTTATTTTATCAAAAAATTATTTAACCCCAAGCTCTTTTAAAACATCATCACTTTTTTCCAATTTTGGGTCGGCAAATATAACCGTTATTCCTTCACTTTTATCTAATATGAAGTCATATCCTCTTTGCACTGCCAGTTTCTGAACAGCATTATAAACCTTGTCCTGTACAGGTTTTATTAATTCCTGCCTTTTTTTAAACAGATCACCTTCAAAACCAAAGTGTTTGCGCTGGAGGTCCCTGACTGCTTTTTCTTTGTTAAAAAGCTGATCTTCCCTTTTCTTTTTTAGCTCATCACTTAACATTACCTGTTCAGCATCATAATCCTTATACATTCTATCAAGGTCAGCCTGCATAGTTTCAATTTCCTTTTGCCAGCCTGCTGCAATATCATCCAATTGCTTTTGGGCATCTTTATATTCCGGCATTTTATCCAGTATATATTTGGTGTCAATAATTGCATAACGCTGTGCGTTTGCAACAACACCCATGAAGCAAATACAAATAAGGAACAGTATTTTTTTCATATAATTAATTGTATAGTTGATTTATTCGGGCTCGTATCCCAACATGAAGGTAAACTTGGAAGCATTCTTCAGACCGCCATTTGGTGTAATTCTGTCCAATCCGATACCATAATCAAATCCAAGTAATCCAAACATCGGAAGGAAGAATCTCATACCCACACCTACGCTTCTGCGCAATTGGAATGGATTGTAATCTTTGAAGGTATACCATCCGTTGGCCGCATCGAAAAATGTTAAGGCATAAATAGTGCTGCTTGGATTCGTTACTAATGGATAACGAAGCTCTAATGAGTATTTATTAAAAATTGTAAAGAACCTATTCGTGCTCGTTTGATCGGAATTATTCATGGTAGGATTTGAATTGTCAAATACCGGATAACCTCTTAAAGAAATAATATCATATCCTAATAAGCCATAACTGTTCGTTAGACCATCACCACCTAACTGATATCTTTCAAATGGAGAGAAATCGAGTTTTCGGTTATATCGGCCCATAAATCCATACTTCGCAGACATTTTCAGCACAAACTGACGGGTCTTGTCTGCTCCGCCTGGCTTACCTATTGGCATATACCAATCGGCATTAAAACGCCATTTGTGATACTCAGGATGTTCGTAAGGATTCGCAGATGTTACAAGAGACGGATTTAATAATGAATAAGGAGGAGTTAATTGAACACTTGCGACAAAATTAGATCCACTTCTGGGGAAGGTAGGGTCATAAACAGAAGACCTCTGTAAGGCAAGCTTAAAGCTGATATTGGTGGCCGTTCCATTGTTAAGTCCCTGAAAAATAGGATAGTTCATTAAACTATAACGGGTATAGTTCAACGAATACACAAGGCTGAAGAAATCATCGGGCCATTTTAATGTTTTACCAAGTGATAAGGAGATACCAGACGTTCTAAGGAAATTTGTGTCGGACATAGCCTTATCAAATTGTCCTGTAGCATAATTATAAGCATTAGAATATTTACTATGATAAAAAGCTACAGTGAGCGAATTACGCTTTTTACCTCCCAGCCATGGTTCTGTAAATGAAAAATTGTAAGAATTGAATGCTCTTCCATTTGATTGATAGCGAAGGCTTAATTTCTGACCATCACCCTGTGGCAATGGATCCCACGCTTCTTTATGAAATATGTTTTTAATGGAAAAGTTATTGAAGGTAACGCCCAATGTTCCTGTTAGTCCTATTCCGCCACCCCATCCCGCAGATAATTCCAACTGGTCGGATGATTTTTCTTCCAGTTCCCAATTGACATCTACAGTACCATCTTCCTGGTTAGGGACTACATTTGGATTGATCTTTTCCTGATTGAAATACTGTAAGGCTGCGAGTTCCCTTTGAGATCTGATGAGGTCAGAACGGCTGAATAATTCACCAGGTAATGTTCTTAGTTCTCTTCGAATAACATAATCCTTTGTTTTCTCATTACCTGATATCCCTATATTTTTATAACGTGCCTGCGGACCTTCCACTACATGGATTTCATAATCAATAGTGTCATTATATACGGAAGTTTCAACAGGATCTACGTGGAAAAACAGATATCCATCGTCCATATACAGACCACTGATATCCCCGCCTTCTGCACTCATCTGTTTCCCTAATCTTTTATTTAAAATGTCGATATTGTAAATATCTCCTTTATGGATTCCTAATAAGGAAGCAAGAGCGGAATCTGAATATTTAGTATTTCCCTTCCAGGTAATGTTTCCAAAGTAATATTTACGTCCTTCATCAACTTTAAGATCCACCTGAAGATTTGAAGATCTATTATAATATTGAGTGTCTGCAATTATCTGTGCATCACGATAACCTAATGAATTATAATATTCAAGTATTTTTTGCTTGTCCTCATCATATTTCTTTGGGTCGAATTTAGAGCTGCTGAATAATTTAAATCTGAAATAAGGATCCAGTATGGCCTTGGTCTTTGAAGGAGAAAGAAAACCCCAATCCTTTAAATAGGTGCTGAATGATTCCCTTTCATTTGTTCCGAAAGGACTTGATGTTTGACCAGGATGAAGGGTAAGCTTCGTCATTTCTTTAGTTCCCTTCATTTCCTTCTTTAATTTGAGGTCGCTAACTTCATGGTTACCAAAGAAATTAATTTCATCTACGTGTATCTTTTTCCCTTTATCGATATAAAAGGTCATTGAGCTGGAATTAATAAATGTGGGATCAGGCTTTTCTTCAATCCTTACCTGCACATTCATAAATCCCTTATCTCCATAAAACTTTTTAATAGTTTCAATGGCATTCCTGCGGGTATTTTCAGATATGATCGTTTGCTTTGCCAGGCCTATTTTTCCTTTCAATTCATCAGCCTCAGATTTTTTTATGCCTTCGAATTTAAAATTCCCAAGCTTCGGCCTCTCCTGAACATTAAGTTCCAGATCAATATAATCACCGCTTACAGCTGTAATAAAGATCTGAACGTTACTGAAAAAGCGCTGGCGCCACAGATTAGCAATGGCTTTTGAAAAAATATCTCCGCCAGGGATCATTACTTTATCTCCTGTCTGCAGACCTGAGAGGGATTTTACGATCGCCGTATCAAGTGTAGTCAGTCCTGTTATCTTTACCGCCCTTATAGTGTACTCTTTAGGCACTTTGGCATTGGATAATTCAAGAAGACCCGGATCGACAGAAGTGACCTTGGAAGTATCCTGAGAAAAACCAATAAATGCGAAAGTGGAGAAGAGTAAGGTTAAAATTGCAGATAAAGATCGTTGCATGATTTATAGTTCAGCTGTAAAGCAATTGATTATTCGCAGTCTGGCAGGCAAATTAAATGGATTTTTCAAACCATTTTGTTAAAACAAAAGCCAAAATTCAATTAGCAGATTAGCTGGTTAGCCAATTAGCTGATGGAGGATGCTTTTATTTATAGCTACCGGCAATATATTTATTGATTATTAATTATTGATTATTTGTAAATATTAATTGATCAATCATTGAAAGAGAAATTAGCCTAAATTATAATAAGCCTATTAAACTGTAGGATTAATCAGCTAATCAGCTAACTAGTAATTACCCTAGCATTTACATGCTATTTCACAGGCGGACAGGAATTCTATTTTAGCGGCTTTTGGATAAAGCTATCGGCTTTTGACTTAAACCGTTCCAATCTTATGAAAAAGAAGAGCCTGCTGAAATCAATCTTATATTCTATTTTTTCAATATTCTTGATACCAGTTATATATTCTCAATCTCCTTCAAAAACATCAATTCAAAAAACTGATGTTAATTCATCTAAAGCTGCCGTAAAATTTATTTCCGGAAAGGAAGAGGATCTATTTGGTAAAAACAAAGCTTTTATTGAAAATATTGGCCAATATGGAGATACAATTCCAGGATATTCTAATATGGGACACATTCTTTTTGGGTATGAAGGTCTCGATATGCCTATCTTTTTTACTTCAAAGGGATTAGTACACCTTCTTAGAAAAATAAAGAAGTTGGACCACGAAGAGATGGAAAAACTGGAAAAGAAAGGAGAGAAAGAAGAGGAGTTAATTCAACAAAGAACAATTATCGATCGAACTATTACAGGCGAATGGCTGAATGCCAATCCAAATGTTACTATCAGTACTGAAGAACCACTTTCAACTTAGTTTACTTATGGAACATTAACTAATAAAGCTAAAGCTTTTAAGAGGATCATTTATCATGATATTTATCCGGGGATTGATATTGTCTATTTTTTTAGTAATGGGAGGAAGCCTGGATTTGAATATTCGCTTATTATAAATCCACATGCTGATATTCATACTATCAAAATAAAATATTCCGGCGATGTAAAAAGTATTATAAAAGATGCCAAATCAAATGTTCTTATTCAATCAGGTATAAATGGGGTGAAAGAATCAGCTCCGGTATCCTTTTATAGCAATATTAATTTACCGTATCAATCAATTATCACAATAAACAATAATAAAAAATTAAGTGTAGAGACTGAAATAAAAGGGAATATTATATCCTTCGTTACACCGGATGGTTTTGACAATGAGAAAACAATTATTATAGACCCGTTTATTACGAATACCAGTATTCTTTCAGGCTATTATAAGGGGAAAGCAAAAGATGTCGACTTTGATTTTGATGGAAATGTTTTCGTTGCCGGAGGTGGAGGAGGAACAAGCACGCAGCAAATTGCAAAGTATAGTCCTGGCGGGAGTTTACTCTGGACATTCCGGGAGGTCAGTATTCCATTTTGGAATTTTGGACAGTATTTTGGCGGTTGGGTGGTAGAAAAAACATCCGGAAAAGTATTTGCAGGTACGGGTAAAAATAATAGCGGGTTTCAAATAATCAGGATAAATTCTAGTGGCATTTATGACAATTATATAAGTACTCCCAATTCTGATTTCAATGAAGATTGGAAAATGTTATGGAACTGTAATAATGGAACACCCCAAATACTTGTAGCTGGAGGAAGTACTGCAGCACCAGTAAACCTGGCAGTTTGCACTCCACCTTTTCCAATTATTTCATCTATCAATTTAACCGGTATAGCCTATCCGCCATTTCAGGATATTTCAGACGTTGTAATTGATCCCCATTCGAATGACATGTATTGCATATTTGCTTCAGGGTCTGTGCTTTCTATTAATAATCGAATGTATAAAATTGCACAACCTTATTCATCAGGAACCGTTGCCTGGAATGCTATGTCTGGTTACTATTCTCTTAACGAGTTAAGTAACAGACCTTATTTAGATTATGAGAATTCATCTAACAGTCTTGCTGTCAATTCAAGTTTTTTATATTACTGGGATGGTCAAAACCTTCAGGCATACGATAAAGGAAGCGGCAATCGATTTGGAAATCCGTTATTCTTTAGTTTAAATCGATTGCTATTTGAGGGAGGTATAATAGCTGATGAATGTAATAATATATTTATAGGTTCTGCCAATGGTACTATTAAAGTGCTGCATTTCGACGGGACCAATTTCGACGATGCTGGCGTTGCAGATATTACATTGCCTGGAATCTCGGGAAATGTTTATGATCTGGCTTATGACAATGGCAGGAATTTATTATATGCTTCAGGTGACGGATTTGTGGCTTCTATAGATATTTCGGGTTATTGCCCTTTAACAACTTATCAGCTATCTTCAATTACAGATTGTTCGACTTTGACAGCATCAGCTGAATTACGGCCTTATCCTCCTCAAGGTTCTACAATAAATTACTATTTATATGATGGCTCGAATGTGGTAGCAAGCAATTCAAACGGATCTTTCAGTGCTTTAAACCCGGATGTTTTGTATACTATAAAAGCTATTGTAGATGAAAATTGTAGTGGTACCCAGTGCATTGGAACATTTAAACTTAACCCAATAATTAATGCCTATGTAACTCCATCCAATTGTAATAAAAATAATGGTAAAATTATTCTGAGTGCTACTGGAGACAATGGTCCTTTTACATACAGCTTTGATGGCTCAACGTTCAATAATAATAACCAATTGAGCGGCCTTCACTCAGGCTTATATAAAGTATATGTAAAGAATAATAAAGGATGTATATCCAGTCAGGATGTAACAGTCACTGATATTTCCACACTGAATCCAAGCATCAATTCTACTGATGCAATCTGTGGAAATAATAGCGGCAATATATCAATTAATACTAATGGAGGAAATGCACCGTACCAATACGCATTAAATAGCGGTTCCTACCAAAATAATTCTTCTTTTTCAAACCTGGCGCCCGGTAATTATATAATAACAGTAAAAGATAATAATGGTTGCCTCACTACTACCAGAACTATTGTTATTAATTCAATTCCACCAACTCAAAGTAGCATTTCAACTAAAGATGCAAGCTGTGGTAAATCAAATGGAACGCTCTCTATAAATACCAATCAGGGTACTACCCCTTATGAGTATTCAATTGATGGAACTGCATTCCAGACGAATAGTAATTTCAATAACCTTGCTCCTACTACTTATTCTGTTTTAATAAAAGATAAAAATGGCTGTGTTGAAACCGTTGCTACTAAAATAAACAACATTGCACCACCTTCCATTTCAGTTTCTGTAACAAATGCTTCATGTACAAAAAATGATGGTATGCTTTCAGCATCTATAGCTGGTGGAGCTTCGCCATTTGCTTATAAAATAAATTCCGGCCCTTATCAAAACAATGAAACATTTAATGATCTAAAAAGTGGTGAATATCAATTAACAGTTCAAGATGCAAATGGATGCACTGATACAAAAACAATTAAGGTACTTCTGAACAATACAGTTTTCGTAGACGCCGGACATGATTTGGCTATTTGCGAAGGAACTTCAACTATATTATCAGCTAAAAGCAATGGAAGCAGTAACTACTGGCTTCCTATTTCAGGTTTAAATAATCCGGATCAGTTGAATCTAACAGCAACTCCTTCAACTACCACCAAATATTACCTTACAGCAACGTTAGGCGTTTGCTCTAAAACGGATTCAATAACCATTACAGTTAATCCTGCACCTATTGCCAATGCTGGTAAGGATTCTGTTATTTGTTACGGTACAGATGCATTTCTGAATGGTGAAGGAGGTACCGTTTATTCATGGACGCCTTCGAAGTATTTCCAGGATGCACATATAGCTTCGCCTGTAGTTATTAAGCCAAAACATAACCAGTCTTATATATTAATGGTTACAGATGCATTTGGTTGCAGTTCCTTGCAACCGGATACTGTTACAATTAGTGTAACACCACCAACTGTGATTTTCGCTGGCAATGACACAATACTGGCTGCAGGTGAACCCATCCCTTTATACGCAATTGATGTAAATAATAGTGGATTTAGCCAATATGACTGGTCACCTGGCACAGGGTTAAACAATCCATATATTTTTAATCCGGTTGCTACACCTCCTCATGACATTACATATAATGTTACTGCGAAAACACCTTCAGGCTGTGTAGGCAAAGGACAAATAAATATTAAAGTCTATGAAGGACCACAGATCTATGTTCCAAATGCGTTTACCCCCAATGGTGATAAACTGAATGATATACTAAAAGCATTTCCGGTAGGGATCAGGCAATTCAACTATTTTGCCTTATTCAACAGATGGGGACAAAGAATCTTTTATACGGAAGATCAAAGTCAGGGATGGGATGGAACCATTAATGGTAAACTTCAGGATACAGCTGTATTTGTTTGGATCGCTAAAGCTATAGACTACAATGGCAAAATCCTTTTCCGTAAAGGAACCGTAACACTAATAAGATAATTAGCTAATTAGCTGTTCGCTTGTTTTCCCAAACCTCCTTTCCCGGTTCTGATAATCAATGATAGCCTCGTATAAATTATGCTTTCTGAAATCGGGCCATCTTACATTGGTAAAATACAATTCAGCATAGGCGAGTTGATACAAAAGAAAATTACTAATGCGGTATTCACCACTTGTGCGGATCATTAATTCAGGATCGGGGAAATTACTTGTACATAGAAATTGCTCCAGGGTATCCTGATCAATTTCATCAACATTCAACCGTTCATTCTTTACTTCCCAAGCTATATTTTTAACTGCATTTAAAAGCTCCCATCTTCCACTGTAGCTTAATGCCATGATAAGGTTAAGTCCCGTATTTTTCCTTGTGATGTCCAGTGCTTCGCCTAATTCTTTTCTTGCATATTCGGGAAGCATATTCAGATCGCCAATAACATGAAGCCGTATATTATTTTTACTAAGACTGTCTACTTCTTTTCTGATAGTGGTAACTAATAATTCCATTAAACCTACTACTTCATATTCAGGCCGGTCCCAGTTTTCTGTTGAAAATGCATATAAGGTTAAATATTTTATTCCCAGTTCAGCGCAGCCTTCTACAATATTTCGTACACTTTCTACTCCATGAAAATGACCATATAAACGATCCTGACCCTGTTCTTTCGCCCACCTTCCATTGCCATCCATAATTATAGCTATATGGGAAGGAAGCCGGGATTTATCTATTTTGGTTAACAGATCTGACATTGTATAGCAAAGGGTACAAAATTAATTGCGTATTACCCTTTTTTATTCTGCTTTTAATTAAATTTTGGAACCAATCGAAGAAAATAAAACTATACAATTCCATTTTAAAAGGCAGAACTACTTTAGAAATTATCCAATAATCAATAAAAAGTAATCTGTGTAATTTAACCTGTACAATTAATTCATTAATCTGAGTAATGCGGGATCACAGCTTAACTGTAGGACAATGATAAGATTGCAAATTGAAGCTTATATAAAACAGTGCAGTAACAAAAGCATCTTTATTCTGGCTATTGCCTCTTTCCCTGCCTTTAATGCCTATAGGAGTTCCTGTTTCATAAGACCGGTCTGAAAGTAATAATGCAGTATTGGGAGAACCATCAGGATTAGGAGGAAAAACTACAGGATCAACATAAGTTTTACTTACATCATCAAGATAATCTGTATTGGTAAATCTGTAAACTACTTCGAAGCCCACATTTGTCTTATAATTGATGGCATATTTAAACCCTACTCCTAATGGTAATGCGAGAGACATGGAGGTATAAGGTTTTCTATCAGGGTAGAGAGTACTTCCCTGCCCTTCGGTGCCCAGAGTACGCAAAAAATATTTTTGTCCATTAAGGTAAGCATATGGATCATAGCTGAACACACTTACTCCAAATGTTATATACGGAGTAAAATTAAATCCTTCTTCACCGGGCATGAACTTATAGAAATTAAAATCACCTTGCAGCCCGAGCTCCCATATATTCGTATTGAAGCTTAGATTTCTGCGATGCATAAATTCATTCTGCGTATTGTAAACATCAGAATATCCCAGCTTGGCAAAATTTCCTGAGATACGTAAAGCGATATAATTACTGAAATTCTTTCTGAAGAAAAGTCCTGCAGCGATTTTTGGCCTGTTCAATTTGGCTCTTGTATTAAGATCACCAAAATAATGAGCAGCCCCAACTCCAAATCCAAACTCACCTTCCTGTACAATAGAGTTCTGAGCTTCCATTAAAAAGGGGATACAAATTAAAACGGCGGCCAGTAACTTTCTCATAATTGAAAATAGGATTTTGATGCCATTTTCTAACGAAAAACCCCGCTATTTGGTATAAAAGGAGTAAAATTAGTTTCGCTTGTCAAGTCCCCAGGAAAGCTTATTTCTTAAGGTTTGCAGGAAGTTATTTTCATTCAGCCGTACCAGGTTCAGCATAAAGTTCTCTTTTCTTACAGCTAGTAAAACGTTTTTAGCTACAATTTCTCTTCGGGAATCCAGGGCGCAAATAATATCATCCGAACGGCTTTCAACCTCAAAGGAAATAATTGTATTGTCAGGAACTACAATAGGCCTGACATTGAGATTATGGGGTGCAATAGGGGTCAACACTAAACTGCAGGCATCCGGAAATACTACCGGACCCTGGCAACTTAAAGAATAACCAGTTGATCCTGTGGGAGTAGCAAGAATCAATCCATCAGCCCAATAGGTATTAAGCAATTCACCATTCAGATAGGTATATATTTTAATCATTGCCGCCGTATCCCTTTTATGGATAGCGAATTCGTTCAAGGCGTATGGCACATCATTGAATAGGGGAATATTAGAATCTAAATGGATAAGTGTGCGGCGGTCAATAATATACGATCGCCTGGCCAGAGCCTTAATGGCAGCAGACATTTCATCCCGGCCGATGCCCGCCAGGAAACCTAAACGTCCGAAATTAATTCCTACTACCGGAATATTCTTGTCCCGTACTAGTGTTACCGTATCTAATAAAGTTCCATCGCCACCCAGGCTTATAACAAAATCTATTTCATCGGTAAGATCCGTATGAGCTGAAAAAGTCTGCAGCGGATCGGAAAGGCTTATGTGAGGCTTGATTTCTTCGTAATATGATTTAAAAAGAACCGGAACGATTTGTTCCCGCTTCAATTCATCAAAAAAAAGCTGTACATCTTTTTGCTGGGACAATTCAAGTACCCTGCTATAAATGGCTACCTTCAAATTAAATAATTTGAGAAAAGATTAGGATCAGAAGTAAGAGATCCTATGTAAATATACCCCGTTTTCTGCCAAATGATTAAAGCTCCATTCCAATTTAATAACAAAGTCAGTAAATGCAACTATGTCAAGTCCAAAGCCTCCGGAATAAAGAATGCGGTTATTTAAGCGATTTGTTCCTTCATCCGGGTTATATACATAACCTGTATTAACAAAGGTCTTAGCATATATTTTAATAGGAATATAATTCAATTGCTTCATCCTCTTTGAAGGAATGCTAATATGTGTATTCACAATAGATCTGCTTAACGTAGCTTTTCCGTATCCTCCGGCAACGCCATCAATTACATAATATTCGTATCCCTGTAAATATTGGTCATCATAACCAACGAACTGTTTGGTTATGTACGGTTGATTGAATGGAAGCTTTAGCATTCCTACGAAGGCTGCATTAAAATAATACTTTTCACCCAAGGTCCAGGTATTGGAAGCTTTGGCTGACAATTGCCACAGGTTAATGGGATCATTGAAGCCTTCTTTTTTTATAAGCAATTCACCGGCGAATCCCTTTGTAGGATAGGGAATAAAATCAACATCAAAATAGGTAAGCCGGTAAGCAAGACCAACATAGCGAAGGATGTTTTTATTTTCTGAAAAATGAGGATTTAGCTTAAATATAGTATCAGCAATATCGTTATAATTATATTCAATGCTAAATGTATGTCTAGTTTTTATTGCAGGCCTGTAAGTAAATTCTAAGAAAGAATGAAAATAGGAGTTCAGGTAATGATCATTATTCTGAATAGAGAGCTGTTTATTGTCTTCAGTTATATAATTCAGTTCTTTTAAATGACCCCAACCTACACCACCATTTAAAGACCATTGCATTTTACTGTCCAGGTACAAACCATAATACTGTAATGCGATCTCTTTTGTAAACCCATTTGTATATCTCAGGTTCAGCTTATCATTTCTTCCCGTAAAATTATGATGCTCCAGCCTCACGCCATAATTAACACGATCAATGCTGCGATCCTTAGTCCACCATTGATGAAAACTCTTATCAACAGGATGCATAAAAGGAATTGGATAGATATACCATTTTTCTTCTACCTCGATATGAACATAAACATCATAACCTCTCAGGCTTTTTAAGGATACCACCACGTTCCTGAATAATCCACTGTTCATTATCTGCTTCCTTGCTTCATAAAACTTATCTACTATAACCGAAAGAGGATAGCTATCGTTTATATTAAATGATACTTCACGAAGAATAGTACCCGGACGCGTATATTTATTTCCTGTGATCTCTATATCCTTAATTACAAAAAGATGGGAGCTATCGTTTAATATCAGGCGATAATTTTCAGGTGCAGATGCTGATCTTTCTTCTGTGGTAAATACAGGAGGATTTTCAATGGCGGCAGACTGTGCAAATACACTATTTCCCGTAGCCAAAAGGTACAGAAGGCAGCAAGCGTATATAAAACCAGACCTCATCAGGACCATTAATATTTAATAGTACTACAAATTTTGATACCTGATAATTAAATAACGTTGAAAAAAGTGGAAAACTGTTGTTTAACTATATCTTAAGATAATTCATCAGATTATCGTAATTGGTGCGCAATTCGTTTTCATAGAGTTCTTCACCAAAGTAGTATTTCACATTATACTCGTAACGCTGAAATGTACTGATTATATCAGAAACCTCCAGTTTATTAATACGAATAGTGATTTGGATATTGCCCGTTTCAGGGTCAGTAAATGTATTTAATTGGGTAATTTGTGCATCATTTGATTCTACAATACGGTTGATTTCCGTAAATGAGTAGCTTTTACTTTCCATCTCCAGCACTACCAGGGCCCCTGGTTCATTAAGGCTCATAAAATCAGAAGCATTCCTTAAAAGATCATTATAGGTTACAATGCCAAGAAGCTGCTTTTCTTCTACTACCGGTACTATGCTTAATTTATTTACAACAGCAATATGAATAGCTTTTAAAAAGTGATCATTACCATTTACAGACGTAGAACCATCTGTGATCTGTAACTGGTTAACTGTAACATCTTCATCTGTCTGAAGCAGTTGTTCTTCACTTATTATTCCCAGATAGTTATCCGATTCCACAACAGGAAGATGAGCAACATGGTAATCATTCATTAATTGCAATGCGTGATTAACTGTATCATTTATATGCAGATAAGGAATAGAGTTCGATATAAGTTCCCGTGTTAACATGGATGCGGTATATTGTTAAAGACAGCTAACCTTACACAACTGTTGCAGGTTTACTTAGTTTTTTTAAAAATTTATCAAGTATCACATTAAATTCCTCTGGTTGTTCCATCATAGGCGCATGGCCGCATTTATCTATAAAATGCAATTCGCTATTCAGAATCAGTTTGTGAAATTCCTGGGCCACAAAGGGTGGAGTAATGGTATCATTATTCCCCCATATCAATAACGTTGGCTGCTTTATATTATTTAATTCCTCACCAAGATTATGGCGTATGGCGCTTTTTGCCAAGGCAATGATCTTAATTACTTTTATCCTGTTTCTGGTGATTTCAAAAACTTCATCCACCAATTCCTTTGTGGCTGTGGCCGGGTCATAAAAAGTAACCTCAGTTTTTTTCTTAATGTATTCATAATCGCCCCTTCTTGGATAGGTATCACCCATTCCATTTTCAAACAGGCCTGAGCTTCCGGTCAGTATCAGAGATTTTATTCTTTCCGGATGCTTTAATACATGTACAATTGCCACATGGCCACCAAGCGAGTTTCCCAGCAGGTGAATGTTTTCATATCCTTTTGTTTCAATGAACTTATGAACGTATTTAGCTAACCCTCCAACAGTTGTATGCAATATATCCAGATCGAACAATGGCAACATAGGTACCACTACTTTGTAACTATGCCTGAAATGTTCGATCAGATCTTTGAAATTGCTCAATGCTCCAAACAATCCATGCAATAATACAAGCGGTTCTCCATTACCCTCTTCCAGGTATTTAAACTTGCCAAGCTCTTTTATCGGATACTGCATCGGTTATGTAGGGTTAATTTCTGCTAAAATAATCGATTTACATTAAAATGGTCTTCTGCTTGCTATTAACAAAAATGAATATTGTGCCGATTGTTTTTTCTCTGATACTTTTTGAAAAAAATGTAGCAGATGATCAAACATATCTCTGAAAAATGGAATAACAGAACCTAACATTTTCATCATTTCCGGAGCCAAAGGTTGAATATAGGCATATACAACGGAGTCGGTTATAGTTTTCTCCTTTATCAGATGAAGCTGAGAGGCATAAAAGAGCAATATGCTCAAGATAAAAAAATATAAGAATAAATAAAAGAGCACGCCTCCTAATTTATTCAACCACCCCAACATTGCGATCTGCAACACTTTTTCAAGCATTTTAGCGCCCAGCCGCACTAAAAAAACAACAATTATAAAAACAAGGATAAAAGCGATGAAAGGTAACCACCTTTCTGTTATATTGGTAATTGTTCCAATATAATCTGCAACCACTGAAGAGAGCTTTAACGCGGCAGTAAGTCCAATAAAAAAACCCAATAAAGAAAAAACGGCTATAATAAGTCCTTTTCTAAGACCTTTATACATAGCCATTACCAAAAGGATGAAGGCTGCGATATCAATTGCCATATTACTTTGACAATAACTCTTTTACCGCAGCAGAAATTGTTTTTCCGTCAGACAGGCCGGCGAGCTTTTTAGTGGCAACAGCCATTACTTTACTCATGTCTGCGAGCGAGGAAGCCCCGGTTTCAGAAATGATCTGTTTCAATTCGGCCTTAAGTTCAGCATCAGAAAGCTGTTTTGGTAAAAACTTTTCTATAACTGCTATTTCTTCCTGCTCTTTCTGAGCAAGGTCAGCGCGGTTTTGCTGCTGATAAATTTCCAATGAATCTTTTCGTTGCTTCACCAGCTTTTGAAGCAATTTAACTTCATCATCACTAGTTAATTCGCCTTTAGCCCCTTCTGCTGTTTTCGCTATTATAATGGCAGCCTTAATAGCACGCAATCCTCTTAAGCCAGCTTCATCTTTCGATTTCATGGCATCTTTCATTTCTGACATTACCTGTTGCTCGAGGCTCATAATGGTCGGTTGAAAAGTTAATTAGATAATTTAGCTGAGTTTGTTTTCTTTCATTTGAAGGTCTTTGAACTTTTCATAAAATTCTTTTGCAAAGTTCTTCATATCCTGTACCAATTCAGTTTGCCTTGTTGCGCGTTCATAAGTATCTGCCATGGTCATATAGGTCTGATAATAGAAATCTGCCATTTCATCCACCATCATTTTTTGTGTCCAAAGATCTATTCGCAAGGCAGATTTTTCAGCACTGTCCCATAAAGATAGCAGTACGGCTTTTGCCGGTTGGGCCTGATCTGAATTGTTATCTGTTGCTTTCCATTCAATATTTTGCGGAATCTTCGCAGCGTCCAACTCCACATCGATCACTATACTGGATTTAGCCATTTTAAAAATTAAGGCTGCTAAGATAGGAAATGAATTTACGAATAGGTCTGGGGATGGGGAATAAGTCAAAAGTCAAAAGTCAAAACCAAAAAGTGATTATAGCTTGGGTTTTTTTGTTTCACGCAAAGGCGCATAAGGAGCGAAGGGCGCAAAGGGGTTGGCTTATAGTTGGCTTTGAGTTGGCTTTGATATGGCTTTGAGTTGGCTTTGATACGTTTTAAAGGGAAGAGGAAGGAGAAATGTAAAAGGAAAAATGAAAAAGAGGTTTAGCCTTTTAGTTTTTCCTGTTTTATTTATTAGGGCTCAAAAATACAATTTTAGGTTTTGACTTTTAACTTTTGACTTTTGACTTATTCATGATTCACCAGTTTATTCCATTCCAAAACAATTCCTCTGTCCTTTCCCATGAATATTTAGATGAAATAATTTTTCCTTTTTCAATTAATCGTTTTCTTAATTCTTCATCTTTATAGATCATCATCATTTTTTCAGCAATGTCTTCATAATGCTTCGGATCAAAATAAAGACAACCGTCCTCCCCTATTTCCATCATGGAAGAATTTATTGATGTAAGAACAGCAACATCCGATCTCATGGCCTCCAAAACCGGCACTCCAAATCCTTCAAACAGCGAGGGGTAAACAGCCGCATACGCACTTCCAGTGAGACCAGCCAATTCCAGTTCTTCAACATATCCTGTTAATATCACATCTTCCCTATACTTATATGTTTTAAGCAATTGAAGGAATTCATTATTTTTCCATGCGAGTCTACCAACAAGAACTAGCTTCATTCCACTTTTCATTCTCTTTTTAAAAATGGAAAAAGCTTTTAAAAGATTAATGAGATTTTTTCGTGGCTGTATAGCTCCCACACAAATAAAATATTCTTTTCCTGCAGTATATTTTTCTTTAACCTTTAGTTGAATATCAAAGGGAACAGGTTGAAACACTTCTTTTACACCATTATAAACAACATTGATCTTTTGTGGATCCAGTGAATAATGTTTGAGAATGTCAGTTTTTGTAAATTCTGATACAACAGCAATTTGATTCGCTTTTTTCAGGAACCTGGGCGTAAATCTTTTATAATAATTTACATGAGATGGCTGATATGCTTCGGGCTGGTGCAAAAATCCAAGGTCGTGCATCACAAGATATTGAGGAACATTTGTACTCAATGAACAATATCCATCAGGTGAAATGAACAGGTCTGCTTTAATTCTTTTTAAAACCAAAGGGACCTTTATATCAAACCAGTATTTCCATAATAATGGGTGTCGTGCCGCCGGCCGGATCACTACAGGATGAACATTTAGGGGAAAATTGCATTCTTTACTAAATTCTCTGTCAAACAAATAAAAAAACTGGTGCTCCGGATGTTTTAATGGCAACAATTTGCATAATTCGTGAACAAAATTACCATAGCCTTCCATTTCATCACTTGTCAGGAAACGGGTATTGACCGCAATATTCATTAAACCCAAAGGTAACCGGAGGTAAGTTTATCGCGTAAAATTGAATGCTTTAGTAAAAGAAAAAAAGAAAGGGGCCCCGAACCAAGGCCCCTTTTACAAGCCACCATCCTCTTCCACCTAAGAGGTCGTTTATAATAATTTGTAAATGGTTAAGGGTGAATCTAATAAGTTTTGTTCGTATATATATAACCACAAACTTGAGGCCAACAAATTTCCGTTCCATTTACGGCAGTTTCTACAATTTCAACTCTTAAAATGGTGAAATATTACAACACCAGTCCAATTATGCAGAAAAAATTTACCACATCACCGAGGGTTTCAGAATTCTATATCCGTTTTTCAAAAGGTCAGCAACGGCTCAGGCCGCCATTTAGAACTACTAATTTTATATATGTAAATAAGATGCCAAATTCTTATTTTCGCATATATATTTAGGCCTTATTGGCCATTTTGCATCTTGCTCGGCTAGCAACATAGCAACTTAACCCCTACATTTGTTCTGATGGAATATAATACAACGAGGAATTACCTTACCATGCGTGAATATGGAAGGCATATTCAAAAGATGATTGAACATGTGATGACGATTGAAGATAAAGAACGCCGTCAGCGCAATGCGCAGGTGCTGATCGAGTTGATGGGATTTCTGAACCCACATTTAAAGAATGTTGAAGATTTCAGGCACAAGCTATGGGATCATCTTTTTTATATTAGTGATTTTAAGCTGGAAGTGGATAGTCCCTATCCTATTCCTAAAAAAGAAACCTATAAGGCCAAGCCCGATCCGCTTC
>JBJMLT010000032.1:0-8702 GCA_045805165.1 Flavisolibacter sp. | reverse complement strand
CGGTTTGTCCAATAATCCCTTTAGCAGGCTGAGTTACATCCAGCTGTCCGATGAAGTTATTGTACCTGGTAAAATAATAATCAATATCAAAGAATATTTTATTACTTAACCATACACCTTTATAACCTACTTCAAAGGAATTAACATGTTCCGGTTGTATATAATTATAATCACTTTTGACAAGGCGGTATGATTCTTTAGTAATGGCATCATTGATGGTCATGCCATTATTATTTTTATCATTATTAACTGCGTTTTTAAAGGCAGTGACAGAAGAGTTGATGTAAGAATTTTCAAAAACCCCTAAATGCCGGGAGGTAACAGGAAGTCCGCCCAAGCGCCTTACGCCTCCATTATTCACATAAGCAAAGCCTTCGAATAAGGTGGGAAAGCGAAAACCATTCTGAAATGATATCCTGAAATTATGTACCTGGCTGGGAGAATAAACTATTGCAAGTCGCGGATTAATCTTTGGATCGAAATATTCAGATTTATCAACTCTTATTGATGCAGTAATTTTCAGCTTTTCTTTGAACAGATCTTTTGTAGCCTGAACAAATGCTCCGTAACTATAATAATTAAAATTTGAATAGGTAGCCTTAGGGTTAATAAATGATTCAGGATTGACATAGTTATTTCCGTCCGGACTAATAATATAATTCCTGTAATTGAAACCTGTTAATACTTTAAGCCATTTTGTATAACGTGAAAAGTCGTATTGTCCTTCTATGTGATAAAAAGCAGATTTTAAAAGCATTTGTGCACCTATGGTATCCCAATTATTAGTATGCTTGATAACCTTCAAAACAGAGTCAAATGCCGCAGTACCGGGTTGAAATCTTCCATTATCTGCAAAAGATCTTGCTTTCGCATGAGCATCAGCTATTGAATTTCCATCAGCAATAGCATTATTGAATCCTTTGACATAATCATTATACCATTGGTTTGGCTTTTTAAAAGCAAGGTCAATATTCTCTCCTAAAGGACGGAAATTAAATGAATTATTTCCTGTATTCTCATTCGTATAATAAGCTTTCAAGGTGTATTCGGCAGACTTCAATTCTATAGCATGCTGTTGAATGGTTTCTCCATCCAGCCGAACTCTGTTGCCCCTTTGATAGTTATTAGTAACAACACCTAAACGATATACATAAGAAAATTCAGTTGTTTCATTTATCTTATAATGAACAGAAGCATCGATCTTGGAATTACTTATTTTATAATCTGTAAGATCTTTTTCAAGGTATCCGGTACGTGATACATCATAATTTTTCCCTCCTAAAGTAATCGTACGCATATCACTGTTATATTCATCACCATATCTGTTGATCAGGTCAGCAGCAGGATTATTACCTGCCAGCGAAACATTTGTTTTATTACCTGCATCAAAATATTGATCATGAATATTATTTGCAATCCAATCAATTCCTTGTGAATATGAAGCATTGATCTTGAATGCAAACTTCCCGCTCAGTTTTTTGGCATATCTCACGGCAGATTCTGAATATAAAGATGGAGAATGATCTCTTCCGTCAACATGATTAACCCCTGTTTTTTGATAAATACTCAATCCTTCATATTTAAACGGGGATTTTGTTTTAAGATTTGCAATTCCATTTACAGCATTTAAGCCATATAATGCTGATGCTGCTCCAGGAATCAGTTCCACACTTTCTATATCTAATTCTGTCGGTCCTACTGCATTCGCTACCGGTGCGCCTATTCCAGGAGAAATATTATCAACTCCATCTACCATTTGAAGGAATCGTGAATTTGTTGTTCCACTAAAGCCCCTTGTGTTAGGAACTTTATATCCGAGACTTAAAGTAGTCATCTGTACTCCCTTTACGTTTTCCAAGGCATCATAAAAGCCTGGAGCAGGGCTTTCCTTAATGGCCCGCAGATCAAGTTTTTCAATTGTAACCGGTGAACGCAAAATACTTTCAGATCTTCTGGATGCTGTGACAACAACCTGATCTACTAATAAGCTTTGAGTGTTTAATGCAAGCAAAAGACTTGCTCCATTTTCAGCAACACTGAATTCCTGTGTCCTATATCCTATTGAAGAAACAATAAGCGTAAGGGGTAATTTTTCTGATGTTTTAATTTGGAATGAGCCATCATCTTTTGTGCTTGTAGCTAAATTCGTTCCCTTGATTTTTACGGTAGCTCCTATCAACACCTGGTTTCCTACAGAGTCGTAAAGCTTACCTGAAATAACATATGCGTCCTGTGCTTTTGCATTAAATCCTGTCCAGATACCAATAAAAAGTAAGAACAGTGTTGGTTTTAAGTTCATTTGCCGATAGTATTTATAGATTAGATGATAAAAAAAGAACAGCTTCTTTCTCTATTTATTTACAACTAATCGTTAGTCTACCAGTTTAGTAGTCTACAAATCTAGTAGAATATTGATTCACTACAAATTATTTAATAGCATTTAATTCTTTTGTCAATTAATTAACAGGTAAATAAGTAATTAAATTAGAGGGCAGATTGTAATTCAAAGTACTTGCGGTTTGTAAAATCGCCCAAGCCTTCTCCCTTTTTTCTTTCATTTTTATATGTAGCAAATACCTCATCAAGTTCTGAAAGAATAGTGTCTTCGTCTATGTTTTCACGATATATTTTATTTAAACGAAGGCCCTGGTTGTCAGAGCCGAGATGAAGATTATATTTACCGGGTCCTGTTCCAACAAAGCCTATTTCTGCTATATAGGATCTGGCACATCCATTAGGACAGCCCGTCATGCGGATAATAATATCTTCTTTTTCCAACTTATGTTTCACAAGTAAAGGTTCTATTTTGGAAATTAATTGAGGGAGATATCGCTGAGCTTCTGCCAATGCCAAAGGACAAGTTGGCAATGCCACGCAGGCCATTGAATTCTTACGTATTACAGATGCATTGTTTGTATGGTCTATAATTCCATATTTAACCAAAATAGAATTAATAAGCTCTTTATCTTCGGATTTAATATCACTTATAATAACATTCTGATTACAGGTAAATCTGAAGTTTGCTTTTCCTGTTTGTGCAATTTCCAGAAGTGCTGATTTATATAATAAATTCCCTTCATCTGCAATGCGACCATTTTCTACAAATGCTGTATAATACCAAAGACCTTCATGATTTTGTTCCCAGCCATAATAATCAATTCGCTGGGTAAATGAAAAAGGCCTGGCCTTACCTAATTTAAATCCAATCCTTCTTTCTAATTCTTCACGGTACCAATCAACACCTAACCGGTCAACAGTATATTTTAAACGCGCCTGTTTACGATCCGATCTGTTGCCATAATCCCGCTGTATCGTTAATATCTCATAAACTGCCTTAATTGTTTTTTCTTCTGTATCGGTAAAGCCTATTACAGTTGCTAATCTGGGATAGGTATCCGGATTGCCATGTGTGGATGCAAGACCTCCGCCTATGGCAATATTGAAACCTTTTAAAACATTGTTTTCTATAATGGCTATCAATCCTAAATCATTACCCAATACATCAATATCATTGTTAGGAGGAATGGCTATGCCTATTTTAAATTTCCTTGGCATATAGCGGTCCTGGTAAAGTGGATCTTCCTCTTCCTTTTTATCAGTTATTTTTTCTTCATCTAACCATATCTCATAATAGGCACGTGTTTTAGGTAGTAGCAAGTCACTCAACTTTTTTGCATAAGCAAATACCTGTTCGTGTATGGGAGATTGTTTTGGATGAGAACTGCACAATACATTACGATTAATATCTCCGCAGGTTGCTATTGAATTAAGATGAACTTCATTGAAAGCCTGTATAGTTGGTCTTAGTCTTGATTTTAATAATCCATGAAGTTGAAGTGTTTGACGGGAAGTGATCTTAATAACGCCAGTAGAATTTTCACCTGCAATATGATAGGTTGCGATCCATTGCTCGGGAGTTAGAAACCCACCAGGTAACCGTAACCTGATCATGAAAGAAAAAAGACGTTCCAGCTTTTTTTCGGCTCGTTCTTCTCTTCTGTCACGGTCATCCTGCTGATACATGCCATGGAATTTCACCAGCTTTTGATCATCTTCACCAATAGCTCCTGTTATTTCATTGTTCAGGCTTTCCTTAATTGTACCACGCAAGCCATCGCTTTGCGTTTTTATTCTTTCTTCAGCTGACAAGTTCACTTTCTCAGACATTAATTATTTTATTTTAATAGTATTACTTTTTAATTACTTCTTATTAATAAACGTCTTTTAAATAACGCCCCTCTTCTTTAAGCTGATCTACATACAAAATCGCTTCCTGTTCATTTTTATTACCATGCTCGGAGATTATTTGCAGCAAAGTGTTTTCAACATCAAGGCTCATTGGCTCTTTTGCACCACATATGTAGAAACTTGCTCCATTATCGATCCATTCATATAATTCCTTTCCATGCTTTTTCATTTTATGCTGTACATATATCTTATCCTTTTGGTCCCTTGAAAAAGCAACGTTCATTCTGGTCAATACACCTGTTTCGATCCATGCCTGGAATTCAGACTGATAAAGGAAATCAGTGGTGAACTTCTGGTCGCCAAAGAACAGCCAGTTTCTTCCTCCTGCTCCTGTGCTATCGCGATGTGCAAGGAAGGAACGGAAAGGAGCAACACCTGTGCCCGGACCAACCATAATAATGTCCTTATCATCCTGTGGAAGACGGAACTGATTGTTCTTATGAATATAAAATTCAAAGGTTGTTCCTTCAGGAACATGGCAGAAGAAGTCAGAGCATAAGCCATATTTCACCTCATCATTAATATAAAACTTGTCCCTTGATATAGTAAGATGGATCTCTCCGCTATGTGCTTCAGGAGAAGAAGAAATAGAGTAAAGTCTTGGAGCAATAGGATCAAGTATTTCCAGAACCTTTTCAAAATCATCATTATGTTTTAATGGATAAATTTTCAACAGATCGAGCAATCCTATTTTTGTAGCAGGTATTTCCTGCTCAACTATGCTTCCATATTTATTAATAACCCTTTCTACCAGATAAATAATATTCAATTTGTTCTTAAGAAGATCGTATAGCTTGTATTCTTCATTCTTATAAACTACATTTTTATTACCATCTATATTGATCAATGAAAGAATAGCTTCTACGGTACGGATAGGATTCTGAGGTATTATGCCCAATGAATCACCAGGCTGATATTCTACATCATCTGCTGCTATTTCAATATGATGTGTTTGTTTTAGTGATCCAAGATCATTAAGATTGACATTAGCTATTATAGTACCTGTATAGATCTTTTTACCGGTCTTTTTCTTTTGAGGAGCAACAGAAACAGAGCCTGAAGCAGAAGAATGAGAGCTAAGGCCTTTTAAAACATTATTGAACCAGGCTTCAGCATCATTCTCATATTCAGTATCGCATTTTTGAAGTTCAACAACACGTTCGCCACCTAATTTGTTTAGTTGCTGATCTACATCCTCTCCAGTCTTGCAAAACTGCGGATAAGAAGTATCACCCAATGCAAGTACTCCGTACTTTAATCCATTTACTTTAAATCCATTGTTATGGATATGATCATAAAATTTCTTAGCGCCCGCTGGTGGTTCTCCATCACCCTGTGTACTAATAACCGTAAAGAAATATTCTTCTTTTGAGAGATCATTTACACGATATTGGTCGAGATTAACCAGCTTTGCATTAATACCGGCTTTTTTTGCCTTTGCTGCAAATTCTCCTGCGAGCTTCTTTGAGTTGCCTGTTTCAGTACCATAAGCAATAGTGATCTTGTTTACTGAAGGCTTTACATTCGCTGTAGTCTGCTCACTTAAGCTTTGTTGATTTTCATGAGAAAGGATGCCAGCAACATACCCGCTTATCCATGCCAGTTCTTCTTTCGTTGAACCGGCAATTAAGTCCCTAAAGGTTTTCAATTTATCTGATGTCAACATAGATGCTCAATTATATTTAATTGCCTGATACAATATTCTTTATGCCCTGACCGATTTAGCGTGGTCAATTGCATTGTTCTCATAAGATCTAAAATATTCTTCTGACTTAACTGAATTGGTTAGCCAGGCAAACTCATTATGCAATTCCACCACCTTTCCTATAATGATCAGGGAAGGTGATAGAAATGATCTATTATGAAATATATTTTCAAATTCGTATAAGCTGCAGGTTTGAACCTGTTGCAATGGTGTAGTTGCCTGTTCTATTACAGCCAGCTTTTTATCATTACCAATATTATTTGCTACGAGATTCTTTACAATAGCCGGGAGGGTTTCTGCAGACATATAAAACACAAGTGTATCATTAGTGCTGGCAAGCTCTTTCCAGTAAGCTTCTGTTATTACATCGGATTTGTAATACGTAATAAACCTCACTGCGGTGGAATAATTCCTTGCTGTTAATGGTATGCCGGAATATGCCGCAGCTCCAAGGGCAGCAGTAATGCCAGGTACAATCTCATAAGGTATTTTATTATCAGCAAGGGTCTGCAGTTCATCCAGAATGTTTGAAAAAATAGAAACATCTCCTCCTTTCAGGCGAACTACCAGTTTACCTTCAGAGGCATATTGCACCATTAATTCATTAATAGTGTGTTGAGGTGTAGAATTTCCTTTCCTGC
Source organism: Flavisolibacter sp. (assembly GCA_045805165.1). Taxonomy (GTDB): domain Bacteria; phylum Bacteroidota; class Bacteroidia; order Chitinophagales; family Chitinophagaceae; genus Flavisolibacter. The sequence goes on along the minus strand of JBJMLT010000032.1, from coordinate 2,108 downwards.
ACTGCTTTCCTACATAAATGATATCAGCAGAAGAATTAGCATATTCGTTTATAATTACAGGACTTACCAAACGGTCGGTTAATATAACATCTGCTTTCTTAATAAAGTTGAGTGCTTTTATTGTTAATAGCTCAGGATCTCCGGGTCCAGCCCCTATCAAAATAACTTTGCCATATTGCGAGATCTTATTCATTCCCTATAAGCTTTTTTATAATGGTTTAAAGGTTTATTGAATCATTAATGCTCCCACTGTTACATAACTCGTTTGATCGATCAGAATAGCTCCTCCATTAGTTCTTAATTCAGCATAACTATCAAATGGAAAAGGCTCCGATGTTTTGATGGTTGCTTTTATCACATCATTCAATGCTACTGTTTCAGGACATTCCAATTGCTCAAGAGTATTCACATCCAGCTTGTAATGAATATTCTTTACTACAGCCTTTACAATCCTGCTGTTATGTTGCAGAATATATTTGTTGCCTTCTTTTAATGGCTTATTATCCATCCAGCATAGCAGAGCATCAAATTCATTCTTTAATTCCGGAACATCATCCGATTTTACGATAACATCTCCTCTGCTTATATCAATATCATCTTCAAGGTGAAGTATTACACTTTGAGGTGCGAATGCTTCGTCCACTTCTTTGTTGCTTAATTCAATTGCTTTGATCTTGCTGGTAAAGCCTGATGGAAGAACCACCACATCATCTCCTTTTTTATAGATGCCGCTGGTTATTTTTCCTGCATAACCGCGATAGTCATGTAGTTCATCTTTTTGAGGACGTATAACATATTGAACGGGAAAGCGGGGATGTTGAAGATCGATATCACTCTGAACTTCGATGCCCTCTAAAACTTCCAGCAGAGAATTTCCATCATACCAGCCAAGGCTAACAGAACGGTCAACAATATTGTCTCCTTTTAATGCGCTGATGGGAATGTAGGTAACATCTTTAAGTCCTAAAGTAGCCGCTACCTTCGAATAATCAATAACGATATCATTATATACATTCTGAGAATAGTTGACAAGGTCCATTTTATTAATGGCAATAATAATATGCGGTAGCTTTAACAAGGCAGCAATAATGGAATGCCTCCTTGTTTGCTCCACTACTCCGTTCCTTGCATCAATAAGTATAATTATGCATTCTGAGTTGGAAGCACCGGTAACCATGTTACGTGTATATTGTATATGCCCGGGAGCATCTGCAATAATGAATTTTCTTTTAGGTGTTGAAAAGTATTTATAGGCAACATCTATAGTAATGCCTTGTTCTCTTTCAGCACGCAGGCCATCTGTAAGTAAAGCCAGATCAATTTCACCATCTTCTTTATTTCTGCTTTGTCTTTCAAGGGCTTCCAGCTGGTCAGTAAGAATATTCTTGCTATCGAACAGCAGTCTGCCGATCAAGGTGCTTTTGCCATCATCTACACTGCCTGCTGTTATAAAACGTAATATATCCATTATGCGATCTTTAGAATTCTATTAATTGTTAGAAATAACCATTCTTTTTTCTGTCTTCCATTGCTGCTTCAGAAACTTTATCGTCTATTCTTGTTTCACCTCTTTCACTGGTACGGGTTGCAGTGATCTCATTGATGATATCATCTATTCTTGTCGCAGAACTTTCAACAGCGGCTGTACATGTCATATCTCCAACGGTACGATAACGTACATTCTTTTTCAGGATCTTATCTTCTTTATCAATGCGGATAAAATCAGATACTGCTACTAATTGTCCATCATGTTCAATTACATCCCGCTCGTGGGAGAAATAAATAGAAGGAAGGTCAATATTTTCACGACGTATGTAGTTCCATACATCCAGTTCTGTCCAATTGCTTATTGGGAACACGCGAACGTTCTCTCCTTTATGGATCTTTCCATTGTAGATGCTCCAGAGTTCCGGACGCTGCCTTTTTGGATCCCACTGGCCGAATTCATCTCTAACAGAAAACACTCTTTCCTTGGCCCTTGCTTTTTCTTCATCTCTTCGGGCACCGCCAATGCAGCAATCAAATTCATATTCTTCAATAGTATCCAGCAGTGTATAGGTTTGAAGAGCATTACGGCTTGCAAATTTTCCTTTAGGTTCTGTCAGCTT
>JBJMLT010000031.1:0-9170 GCA_045805165.1 Flavisolibacter sp. | reverse complement strand
CTACTGGAAGTTGTGGAAAGCTTTAAGCAACGGTATAATGATACAGCTAAAAGAACAGATGCCGGCTACCTGGTAAGTGCATTAAATATTTTAAATGAATCTGAGATCAATTACCGCGCTGCAAGAAATAAACGTCTTCATGTGGAGCTTGCATTAATCAAGCTTTGCTATCTTAAACAGGCGCTTCAGATAACCAATGACGGCGGAAGTATTGATAAAAAAAAACTAACTGAAACATCAAAGGCAATTCCATTTAAAAGAATACAGCCGGTTGTTAAGTTGACTGTTGAAAGTCCGCATTTAACAGAAGTGGTAAAGCCTCAAGGAGTGAAGTTGACAGTTGACAGTTCACAGTTAACAGAAGAGAGAAAGCAGCAAGGGGCAAAATTGATAGTTGACAGTTCACAGTTGACAACAGAAATAAAAGAACCAATACAGGAGAAAACAAATGCAAGGATTGGCTCCCTGGAGTCTTTGAGAAAGAAAATACAGATAGAAAATTGTAATGATACTGACCATACAGATCATCCGCTTCAAATAACTCAATTAAAAGCTGCCTGGGCAAAATATATTAAGATATTGCAGGAGACCAAGAATCCTTCCTCCAATAGTTTTGAGATGGCCGAATTGAACATTAAAGATGCTAACAGCTTTGAAGCCATTGTATCAAACAATATCAATCAGAAGTTCCTCGAATTCGAACGTAATAAGCTATCAGCTTTTTTACAGAAAGAATTATGTAACAGACAACTTCAATTTAGTATAGTTTTAACCGAGAACCCTATGGAAAATACTAATGCTAATATTCCCCTAAGCTCCAGAGAACAATTCCAAAAATTGATTGAACAATATCCAATTGTTAAAGAATTAAAAGACCGGTTACGGCTAGAGCTTGACTATTGAGTAAAAAAAAGAAGAGCTTAACATTAATCGTATAAACTTTGCTGTTGGATCAATATCTATAGAATAGAGATGCAAGAACGACAGATTTTTCAAACTACCTCCAAAACGCGTTGGCAGAGCTTTAAATGGGGCACGCGGATATTATTGTTATTAATACCCATAGCTATTCTGGCAATTATTATAGCCATATCCCAAATGCAATTGCCTAACATTCCGCACTTGCAATCCGCCTTATCTAAAAAGGCTTTAACAGATACTACCAGCTTTTTAAGCAAGAATAGCATACTCGCTAAAAAATATAAAGGATTCAGGCAGTTCATAGATCAAAAAGAGCTTACGAATAAGGTTCCTTATTTATCATCTAAAGTCCCTGCAGGCTTTAGGGATATTACGAATACTACATTTCCGGCTGGTATCCGTTCTGCCTTTTATGTGGCATGGGACCCTCAATCGTTTTATTCCTTACAACGAAATGTTAATAAGCTGAACCTGATTATTCCGGAATGGATGTTCATCGATCCTAATGCAGATACCCTATATACGGTTTCAGATAACAGGGCCCTGGCTGTAATGAGAAATGCAAGGGTGAACATTATGCCTATCCTTTCGAATGTGTATAAAGAAACATTCAGAGGTGATGCTGTCCATCGTATAATAACAAATCCAGCAAAGAAAGAGCGATTGATTAATGATATTATAAACGTATTAAAGAAAAATAATTTTGTAGGTATCAATGTTGACTTTGAAGAATTGCAGGAAAAAACAGATGAGCCATTAATTGCTTTTCAAAAGCAACTTTATGAAAGGCTGCATTCAAATGGCTTTTTGGTTACACAGGATATTGTTCCTTTTAACGATGACTATAATTATGCTGCACTTTCCAAATACAACGACTACTTATTTGTAATGGCCTATGATCAGAATTCGGAAGATACCAAGCCAGGCCCCATTGCAGATCAGAAATGGATAGAAGCTGCAGTTGATGATGCAACTAAAAAGATTCCGGCTAATAAGCTTATCCTAAGCATTGCTGCTTATGGTTACGACTGGCCACAAAATGGTCAGGCTACCAATCTTACTTACCAGCAGGCTTTATTGCTTGCAAAACAAAATGGTTCTACCATAGATTTTGACAATGATAATTATAATCTTGATTTCAAGTATACAGATGATGATAACGTAAATCATAATGTGTTCTTTACCGATGCCGCTACTGCATTTAATACAATGCGATTTGCAACGGAAGACCGCTTAAGTGGAGTAGCCATATGGAGGCTGGGTGCAGAAGATGCTCGCATCTGGCAATTTTATAATAAGGATTTCAGGATTGACTCAATAAAGAACTTTGACTTTTCCAAATTCAGTTCTGTCGAAGCTGCCGATAATGTTGACTATAAAGGGGAGGGTGAGATACTGGATATTTTAGCAACTCCTGCAAAAGGAAATATAAAACCTGAAATAGACTCATCTGCCATGTTGATCGCTGAGGAGAATTATGATAGCCTTCCATTCAACTTTGTGGCAAAGAAATATGGCTGGAATGGTTCTGATACAATCAGGAATAAGAAAAAGCTGGTATTGACTTTTGATGATGGTCCAGACCCGGAATGGACTCCAAAAATATTAGATATACTGGGACAAAAGCATGTGCCTGCCTCATTCTTCCTTGTTGGATTAAATGCAGAAAATAATATTCCCATTGTAAAAAGAATGTACAGGGAAGGTCATGAAATAGGCGACCATACATTCACACATCCCAATATTGCAGAGGTCAGTAGGAAACGGGCTTTGCTGGAAATGGAAAGTACGCGTCTGCTCATTGAGTGTATTACAGGACATTCCACTATATTATTCCGTGCACCTTATAATGCCGACTTCGAGCCAGAGAAATACGAGGAGCTTATGCCGGTGGCATTAGCACGCACGAAGAACTTTCTTGATATAGGTGAATCTATCGACCCATTGGACTGGGAACCTGGAGTTGCTGCCGACTCTATTTTTAACCGCATTGTGGCGAGGAAAATTGAATTGAATGCATCCAACCAAAGTGGAAATATCATACTGCTTCATGATGCAGGAGGAGATACAAGGAGGGCAACCTTACTGGCCTTGCCACGCATTATAGATTATTTTCAGAAGCAGGGTTATACGTTTACAACTATTGCAGACCTCCTGGGCAAAAAGAAAGAAGACCTTATGCCCGAAGTTCCCAAAGGAAGTGGTTATTATTTAATAGAAGCTAATTATCTTCTTGCAGAATTCGGATATTGGGCCGGCCACATATTATTCTCTTTATTTATTGCATTTATTATCCTGTCCATAGGAAGAATTCTCTTGATGGCATTTCTTGTTGTAAAGGAAAGGATCAGGGAAAAAAGCGAGAATCTGATCATTCCTGCAGGAATTGATTATCCTCTTGTATCTATAATTGTCCCGGCATTTAATGAGGAAGTAAATGCTGTCAACTCTTTAAAAAATTTATTGAATACAACTTATCCCAATTTCAATATTCTATTTGTTGATGACGGAAGCAAGGATACCACTTACGAAAAAGTATCTGCTGCCTTTGCACATAATCCAAAAGTAAAAGTTTACAGTAAGCCCAATGGTGGAAAAGCATCTGCATTGAATTATGGCATTGAACGTTCCGATGCCGATTATGTAGTATGTATTGATGCGGATACCAAGCTTCGACCTGATGCAGTTTCGCAACTGATGAAACATTTTCTGAATGATAACGAAGGCCAGGTTGGCGCAGTTGCAGGCAACGTAAAAGTTGGAAATGAAATTAACTTGCTTACCAAATGGCAATCCATTGAATATATCACAAGCCAGAACTTTGATCGTAGGGCATTTGCCAATCTTAATGCCATTACAGTTGTACCTGGTGCTATTGGAGCTTTTCTAAAGAAAGCAATTGAAGATGCAGGTGGCTTTACAACAGATACTCTCGCTGAAGATTGCGACCTTACTATTCGCATCATTCGTTCGGGTTATATTGTTAAGAATGAAAACTACGCGCTCGCCTATACTGAAGCCCCTGAAAAACTGAAGCAGTTTATAAAACAGCGCTTCCGCTGGAGCTTTGGAGTATTGCAGACCTTCTGGAAGCACAAAGATCTTTTTTGCAATCCGAAATATGGATGGCTGGGAATTGTTGCCATGCCTAATATTTTACTTTTCCAGTACATAATTCCCGCTTTTATTCCCATTGCAGATTTCTTCATGATCATTGGATTAATAACAGGCAACGCTTCCAAGATCATTCCCTATTATCTTGCTTTTATGATCTTTGATTCCTCAATTGCAATAATGGCATTCCGGATGGAGAGAGAGCGTTTTAGCCGATTGATATGGCTTATTCCACAACGATTAATTTATCGCTGGCTAATGTGGTACATCCTCTTTAAAGCGGTTCGCAGGGCTATAAAAGGAGAGTTGCAGAATTGGGGCGTGCTTAAGAGAACGGGTAGGGTGAAAGAAATTCAGGCAGCGTAATTCGTCAATCGTCAAATGCGATAGCATTCGACGAGACCTTTAAAAATCAATTATCCGCGAGTCAATTTCCGGGAATCGTGAGAACGTGAATAGAACAGGCAAAAGTGCATTTCCAAATTATTCAAATGATTGTGGCTGAGTGCTGAGAGCACAAGGCTGACCTCAACTTTGAAAATTGTAATTTGTAATTTGTAAATCGTAAACTGCTTTAAATATGGCTGTTTTCAGCATTTGCGTTAATTTCACGCCGCATTTACAATAAAAATAAGAACATGGCCGAAGTGATACTGATGCCCAGGCTAAGCGATACCATGACAGAAGGGGTAATCGCTGCCTGGCATAAAAAAATAGGTGACCCGGTTAAAAAAGGTGAGTTACTGGCCGAAATAGAAACAGACAAGGCTACTATGGAGCTGGAAAGCTATAAAGATGGTACTTTATTGCATGTGGGGGCAGATAAAGGAGGTAAAATTCAGGTAAATGACCTATTGGCAATAATAGGAAATAAAGGAGAAGATATTTCACAGTATACTTCCGGAATAACCAATAAAGAAGGAGGAGGGCAATCGACTTCAGGAAAAGCACCGGCAGCTGGACAGGCTACAGCTAACGTTCAACAATCTGCCGAAGTCAAAACTCAAACTTCAGGTAGCGGAATGGATCTCAGCAAGATGGAAGAAGTAGTATTGATGCCAAGGTTAAGTGATACCATGACTGAAGGCGTAATTGCTTCCTGGCATAAGAACGTGGGTGATTATGTTAAGAAGGGAGAAGTGCTTGCGGATATAGAAACTGATAAAGCTACTATGGAGCTTGAGAGTTACAAAAATGGCAAATTATTATACCAGGGAGCAAAACAAGGTGAAAAGATAGCTGTTAACGACCTGCTTTGTATAATAGGAGAACCTGGAAAGGTGGATGTGGATGCCATTGTCAAAAGTTCGAAGTCAGGAGGGGGGCAGTCAACCAATAATAGATCACAGTCAACTGTTGAAAGTTCGCAGTTAACAGTTGAAAGTAAACAAACTGGAGTTAAAAGTTCGGAGAATGGACACACAACGGATGGTAGGATCAAGGCATCACCTCTGGCGAAGCGGCTGGCCAAAGAAAAAGGGATCAATTTATCTCAGGTCAGGGGCAGCGGAGATAATGGAAGAATTATTAAAACCGACATAGACAATTTTATTCCTTCGCAACAGGGAATGGCTGCACAGGCTCCAGCTTCAAAACCTGCTGCACAGTCAGTTGTATCAGGACAGGAAGGGTTTACAGATCATTCCGTTTCTCAAATGCGCAGGATAATTGCTAAAAGACTTGCTGAAAGTAAGTTCAGTGCTCCTCACTTTTATCTGACCATGGAGATTAACATGGATAATGCCATGCAGGCCCGTGCGCAAATGAATGAAATAAGTGAAGTAAAGATCTCATTTAATGACATGGTAGTAAAAGCTGCCGCCATGGCATTGAGAAAGCATCCTGCAGTAAATAGCTCCTGGATGGGTGATTTTATCAGGCAATATCAACACATTCACGTAGGAGTAGCTGTTGCTATAGAAGATGGATTAATTGTACCTGTAGTTCGTTTTGCGGATCAGAAATCATTAAGCCAGATAGCTGCTGAAACTAAAGAATTGTCTGGCAAAGCCAGAAATAAGAAATTACAACCTAACGAATTTACAGGTAATACTTTCACAGTTTCTAATCTGGGAATGATGGATATTGAGGAATTCACTGCTATTATCAATCCCCCGGATAGCGCTATCATGGCAGTAGGACGAATTAAGGAAGTAGTAGTAAAGAAAGGTGAAGGATTTGGTGTTAGCAATATTATGAAGATCACTTTAAGTTGTGATCACAGAAGTGTGGATGGTGCGGTTGGTGCCACCTTCCTGCAAACCTTTAAAAAGTTTCTTGAGAATCCGGTGACGATGCTTGTATAATTGGAAATTTGATATTAAAATTCTTTAATTAATCTTCAAGCTCCTTGTGAACTTGTCATCATCTCTGTTATCTCTTTTCCCTTTTTAATCCCCTTAGCTTTAATTCAAAATAGGATGTCTTTTAAATTCTTTTGTTCTGTCGAATAAGTAGCGATACGTGGTAAGTTTCCGGCTTACAGAAACAGTACCGATCCCGAGCGCAACATTCAGCATTTTCGGATTGAAATCGCCTATCCACTGCATTTCATATTCTGTATATAAAAAGTCCCTCCGTTTTACAACTTTATCTGCTTCACCAATAATAAAAGCATCAATGCCTTTTCCCTGGAATTCGGGCACTATTCCAAATACCAGGCCTGTAAATTTTTTACAAGGCCTTGTTCTTTTTACCCATAGAAATTTTAGCTTATGAAGAAGATCAAATTTGCCATTTAAATATTTGAACCATTGATTCAGATCCGGAATATTTATAAAAATAGCTATAGGTTTTTCTTTGTGATAAGCAAACCATATAAGTCGTTCATCCATTACCGGCTTCATTTTTTTAAACATTAAGACTACCTGGTCTTTTTTTATTTCTTTTAGTCCTCCGTGACCCGCCCATGCAGCATTGTAAACGCTGGCAAAATCTTCAGCATATTTTTCCAATTGTGATTTTTTGATGTACAGGGCAGTGAATTCAGGATTGCCTTCGTATACCGCATGTCTCTGTTTTATTTTATCAGTTAGTCTTTCTTTCGGGTCCATACCCAGGCATATTTGCTGAAAAAATGTTCTGAATCCATATTGTTCAAAGAGCCGTTGATAATAAGGCTGATTATAATTCATTCCATAAAGCGGTTCATGAAAGCCTTCTACAACTAAGCCCCACCATTTATCCCTCTCCCCGAAATTGATCGGACCATCCATTGCTTCCATTCCCTGTTGAAGTAACCAATGCTTTCCTACATTAAACAGCATATCTGCTGCTTTCTGATCATTTATGCAATCAAAAAAACCTATTCCACCCACCTTCACATCATCACCTTTATTTTTATATTTTTTATTGGTAAATGCTGCAATTCGTCCTATCAATTCTCCATTATCATTTTTTAATATCCATCTCATCGTGTTTCCAAAACGAAATGTTTTATTCTTCTTTGGGTTAAAGATTTCGTTTATGTCATGATCTAATGGACGTATATAATTAGGATTATTTCTATTAACAACAACATTCACTAAAATAAAATCCTTCGCTGTTTGTTTATTTGTAACCTGTAATAATTGCATATTTCGTCAATCGTAAATTGTCAATTAGATATCGGCTAATTTAAAAGTTATAAAGTTAACGCAGTCTGCTATTTGTATGAAAAGGCCGAATTTAATACGATGACATAAAGAATTTATTACAATCCTTCTGTAAACATTTTAGTTGAAAGATCTTTATCATGAGAATAGATGTCGTCACGGAAATTCAATTTACCGTTATCATCTACCCAGGCTGTATAATAGGTTACAAGTACAGGAACCGGCTTATTCAATTTTACATATTGGGGCTGATCCCTGTTCATGGCTTCTTCAATTTTATCAGTCGTCCACTCAGGATTACTTCGTAATAGATACTGTGCCATTTTTTCCGGTTCAGCTAAGCGTATGCATCCATGGCTGAATGCTCTTTTATCCTTGCTAAATAAGCTTTTTGCATTCGTATCATGAAAATAGATATTGAAGCTATTCGGAAACAGGAATTTCACTCTTCCTAGTGAATTATCAGGTCCGGGCTTTTGGCGGATAACTGGTAATCCATCTTCTGTTCCAGTTTGCTCCATATTATGCTCTTGAAGATAATTTGGATTCTTTTCAAGAGCAGGTAGAATTTCTTTTTTTACAATGCTTGGAGGTACATTCCAGTATGGACTAAACACAACCTGATTGAGGTTTCCGGTAAATATTGTTGTATTGTGTCCTTCTTTTCCAACTACCACGTCCATATCGAAAGCTTTTTTCTTTCCTTCATACACATGCAGTTCGAATTCAGGAATATTTACAACAATCAATTGTCCTGACGGCTCTGTTGTCATCCATCTCATTCTACCCATATTGATCAGGATCTGTTCTATTCTTTTTTCAACCGGAACATTAAGATCTTTTAAAAGAGCCGGAGAAATTTTACCATCCGTAGTTAATCCCATTGTTTCCTGAAAAGAGCGGATACCATTCTCCAATGTATCATTAAAACGTTGTGAAGTATCATTTCCAGGAATATCACCAGAAATTTCAAGCCTTTTCTTAATAATTGCTATAACAGGCTGGGACATTCCTTTTTTCAAAGCTTTTTTTTCTGCAGGGATTTGAGGCCAGCCACCTTTCTTAGCTATTTCATAATATTTTGCCAATTGATCCTTTAATAATTTATAGGGCTGATTTACCTCTTCAAAGTACTTATTGTCTTTATGCTTTTTATTCAGAAGTGAGTCCGCGGCCTCCAATATGCCTTCTTTTTTTACAGGGATAAATCGCTCCATCTCTTTTCTCTTAACATATCCTTTCGCGTAATTATGCAGTACATACATGATAAAATGCTGAGTGAGAGTTAATTCAGTATTTGAAAATGATCTATCCGACTCCCTTACAGAAACTTTATCTTCACTAATAAGGTTATCCATTCTTTTTTTCAATGACCTATCTTTCAATGAAGAATCTACATCATAAGTAGTAACGTAATCGTGTAAATTCCAAAAGGCAAAGGCCTGTTCAGTTAAGCCTCCGCTCGTAAACCAGGCATATTGATAATTACGCGTATTATAGAAACTTCGTATTCTGCGGGTAAGAGTATCTGGCAATTTTTTT